>CABUVB010000085.1 GCA_902494815.1 uncultured Collinsella sp.
AACGGGGACGGCGCGTGACCGGCTTGGATATACGTCGCCAGCCCCTCAGTCGCCTCGGCCATATAGGGACTATGGAATGCACCCGACACCGCGACTTTCATAGCGCGGCCACCAGCCTCTTTTACCAGGACGTCGAGGGCCCGCAACGCCTCGGGCGCTCCGGCCACAACCGTCTGCTGGGGACTGTTGTAGTTGACCGGCCAACAGTCCTCGCCTGCCTGTTTTGCCAGGCCCTCAACTTGCGCCGCATCGAGCTTGATGACGGCGCGCATGCCGCCCGGATGGCGCTCGGCAGCCGCGGCCATCAGCGCCGCGCGCTCGCACACGAGCTCAAAACCCGTTCGCGTATCGAACGCCCCCGCAAAGGTGAGCGCGGCGACCTCGCCCAGCGAGAATCCCGCACAGGCGGCAGGCACCACGCTGCGCTCGCGCAGGGCGACAGCGACAGCCAAGTCGTGCACGAACACGCAAGGCTGCGTGTCCTCGGTCTGTGAGAGCTCCTCCTTGGAGGCGCTCCGGCACTGCTCGCTGGTCCCCGGGCGCACCTCGTCGGCAATGGCGAACACCTCGGCAGCCACCGGTGACGCTTCGATGAGGTCGACGCCCATCGCGGGATGCTGGGCACCCTGACCGGCAAACAAAAACGCTACGCCACCCATGCGGACGCACCCTTCAGGACATGCTCGGCGCCATCGACCAGATCGTCGACGATTTCGCGTGCGCTCTGGCGTTCGTTGACCATGCCAGCAATCTGTCCGCACAAATACGAACCCTCTTCGTAATTACCGTCCTTTGCGGCTTTACGAAGCGCGCCCGTGCCCATGGCCCCAAGCTCCTCGGGGCTTGCGCCCGCCGCCTCGTTCTTGGCATACGCGTTGGTGAAGGGGCTCTTGAGGGCGCGAACCGGATGTCCCGTCGAGCGACCGGTCGCACGCGTCGACGTGTCGCCCGCCTTGAGCACCAGCTCTTTGTACTGTTCGGATACGGTGCACTCGTTTGCGACCAGAAAGCGTGTTCCCACCTGGACGCCGGCAGCGCCGAGCATAAAAGCGGCCGCCACGCCGCGGCCATCGGCGATGCCGCCAGCCGCAACCACGGGAATATCGACCGCATCGACAACCTGCGGGACAAGTGCCATCGTCGAGGTCTCGCCAATATGGCCGCCTGATTCGGTGCCCTCGGCAACCACGGCAGTGGCTCCGCGACGCGCCACGAGACGCGCCAGCGCCACCGAAGCCACGACGGGAATAACCTTGATGCCCGCCTCGTTCCACGCCTTCATGTACTTGGTGGGATTGCCGGCGCCGGTCACCACAACGGGCACCCGCTCATCAATCACCACTTGTGCGACCTCGTCGACAAACGGGCTCATGAGCATAACGTTGACGCCAAAGGGCTTATCCGTCTTGGCGCGCAGCTCGTGAATCTGATCGCGCAGCCAGTTTGCGTCGGCATTCATGGCCGCGATAATGCCTAAGCCGCCTGCCTCGGACACGGCAGATGCCAACGAGGCGTCGGCAATCCAGGCCATGCCACCCTGGAACACGGGCTTTTCGATGCCGAGCAAATCGCAGAGAGGAGACTTGAGCATCACTACTTCTCCAATGCCGCCTCGACCGTATCGACGAACTCGCCGACCGTCTTGGGGTTCTCCTCGGTATCGAGCTGGATGCCAAACTCGTCCTCGACGGCGACGAGGATCTCGACGGTGCCCAGGCTGTCGAGACCAATCTCCTCGAGCGTGGACTCGGGCTTCATCTCGACATCATCAAGGCCGGCGGTCTCGCGGATAACGTCGCAAACGCGCTCGAAGGTCTTCTGATCTGCCATGGTAGTTCTCCTTTGTTTGTGCCCCAGGGGCGTTTTCATTTCCTATGTGCAACTACTTCCAGCGAAGTAGATAGCCACCTACATCCAAGCCGGCGCCAAATCCGACCAGGGCGATGGTGTCGCCCGCGTGCAGCGCGCCGGTATTTGCCAGTCGATCGAGAGCAAGCGGAATACAGGCGCTCGAGATGTTGCCGGTTTCACGCAACGTTCGGACCACACGGTCGTCCGGCACACCTAAGCGCTTGACCGCCTGGCTCAAGATTCGTTCGTTAGCCTGATGGAATACAAAGTGGTCGATGTCCTCGACCGCGATGCCCGCGTCGCAGGCGAGCTTGTTGATCGTGTCGCAGATGGCATTGACGCCAAACTTGAAGACGCGACGGCCGTTCATGGAAAGCACGCTTTCGCCATCTGCGGAGGCCTTAAACGGCGAGGTGCCGACCAGTCCGGGAACGCGCAACGTCTCGACGTCGGGCGCTGTCGAAAGCTCAACGGCAAGAGGATTGTCTCCCCCAGCCCCTATGACCGCAGCACCCGCGCCATCGCCAAAGAGCACGCACGTGGCACGGTCGGTCCAATCGAGCGCGCGCGTCATCTGCTCGGCGGCAACGACCAGCACGTGCTTGGCGCGACCGCGGGCGATATAGCCCTCGGCGACATCGAGCGCAAATACGAAGCCGGCACAAGCCGCCGAAACGTCGAAGGCAGGACATGTGGCACCCAGGCGCTCAGCAACGGCGCACGCTTCGGCGGGAACGAGATGATCGCCCGTCGTCGTCGAGCAGACGATAAGATCTAGCTGGCTCGCATCGATTCCGGACGTCTGCAGCGCTTGCTCGCTTGCTGCCACGGCAAGGTCGTCGAGTGACTCGGTGGTGCAGACGTGGCGGCTCTTGATACCGGTGCGGGTAAAAATCCACTCATCCGAGGTATCCAGGAACTCGGACAGTTCGTCGTTGGAAACGCTGCGCTCGGGAAGTGCCGAGCCCGTTCCCAGTATCGTGAAACCCATCACTAACCTCCTTTGAGTTGTTGACGTGTTTACATCGACCAAGAGAGGATAGCGCATTTTAGTCGTTGTTGACGTGTTAACATAAAATTGTCCAAATGCGACAAAGGCTTCACATTGTGTCTGTCTCTCGACACCCTTGCGTTATTCACTTATTCATGAAGGAGGTAGCAGCCGTTATGGATGCCCAATTAACGATAGTCGACGTAACCGGATCGACCAACGATGACCTGCTCGAAGCAGGAAAACAGGGAGCGCCGCACGGCACAGGACTTGCCGCCCGGGCTCAGACAGCAGGACGCGGGCGGCGCGGCCACAAGTGGGATTCAACCGCCGGCAATCTATTGCTTTCGATTGTCCTGCGTCCATGCGTTAATCCTGCAAAGTACTCTGGTCTTGCCGCCATCAGCGGCTTAGCGGTGCTCGAGGCGCTCGAAAAGCAGGGTCTTGCAAACGAGATTGGCCTCAAATGGCCCAACGACCTGGTCGCGAGAGGACGCAAGCTCGGCGGCATTCTGGTCGAGGCCGCACGCGATAACGAAGGCAGCCCCTTTGCAGTCTGTGGCATTGGCGTCAATGTGAACTATGTGCCTTCGGAGATTCCCGATGGCGGCCTGGCGGCAATTGGCCTCTCAGACCTCAACGAGAATGTTCCCGCCGTCGATGTGCTACTCAAGGAGGTCCATCACGCCGTCGTGAACGCTGTAGACACATGGGCGGAACGCCTCAACGCCATGGAAGAAAACGCCGGACCGCTCACGCCCGTCCACGACGAATATATCGCTCACCTCAATTGGATCGGAGAGCGCGTTACCGCCCGTTCCCCTGCCGGTGACGAGCTGGCACGCGGCATCTTTAAAACCGTCGATGCCTTTGGTCGCGCATGTATCGAAACGGAAGGCGGCTTGCGATCCTTCCATTTTGAGGAGGCATCGCTGCGCCTCATGGGTAAATAAGGCGCCACAGCCACCTATTCGGCTGCATTACCCGGGCCCCCAAGGCCATCATTCAAAACAAAAGAGCCCCGCTACCGTAATGGCAGCGGGGCTCTGTAAGCTATGAGCGATATCGCTTAGAGCTTGATGTCGATGTCGACGCCAGCGGGAAGGTCGAGACGCATGAGCGAATCAACGGTGCCCGAGGTGGGGTCGAGGATGTCGATGAGGCGCTTGTGGGTGCGCATCTCGAACTGCTCACGGGAGTCCTTGTTCACGTGCGGCGAGCGGATAACCGTGTACAGGTTGCGCTCGGTGGGCAGGGGGACAGGACCGGAAACGCGAGCGCCGGTCTTCTGAGCGGTCTCGACGATGAGCTTCGCGGACTGATCGACGACCTCGTGATCATAGCCCTTGAGGCGAATGCGGATCTTCTGGGTAGCCAACTTAAACCTCCAAAGAGTGCGAGAGATGTTCTCGCGGATTACGTAACAGGGAGCTCGAACTTAGGCGTTCTTGCTCATGACCTCGTCCACGATGGACTTGGGCGCGGGCTCATAAGAGTCGAACTGCATCGTGTAGGATGCACGGCCCTGGGTCTGGGAGCGAAGGTCGGTAGCGTAACCGAACATCTCGCCCAGCGGCACCTTGGCACGGATGAGCTTGCTGTTCTTGCGATCCTCCATGCCCTCGATCTTGCCGCGGCGACCGGAGAGGTTGCCCATAACGTCGCCCATGTACTGCTCGGGGGTCTCGACCTCGACAGCCATGATCGGCTCGAGCAGCTGCGGATCGGACTTCTTGAGGGCGTCCTTGATAGCCATAGAACCGGCGATCTTGAAGGCGGCCTCGGAGGAGTCGACCTCGTGGTAAGAACCGTCGAACAGGGTGACCTTAACGTCGAGGACCGGGAAGCCGGCGATAACACCGGTGTTCAGGGCCTCCTGGATGCCCTTGTCAATGGACGGGATGTACTCCTTGGGCACGACGCCGCCGACGATAGCGTTGACGAACTCGTAGCCGAAGCCCTCCTCCATCTTCTCGAGCTTGATGACGGCGTGGCCGTACTGACCGCGGCCGCCGGACTGACGGACGAACTTGCCCTCAGCCTTCTCGACGTCGTGACCAGCGGTCTCGCGGTAGGCAACCTGGGGCTTACCAACGTTAGCGTCAACCTTGAACTCGCGGAGCAGACGGTCGACGATGATCTCGAGGTGCAGCTCGCCCATGCCGGCGATGATGGTCTGGCCGGTCTCGTGGTTGGTGGACACCTGGAAGGTCGGGTCCTCCTCGGCGAGCTTGGTCAGAGCCAGGGACATCTTGTCCTGCTCGGCCTTGGTCTTGGGCTCGATGGCAACGTCGATAACGGGCTTAGCGAACTCGATCTTCTCGAGGACGATCTCCTTGCCCTCTTCGCACAGGGTGTCACCGGTGGTGGAGTTCTTGAAGCCGACGCAAGCGACGATGTCGCCGGCGGCAGCGTCGTCACGGTCGATACGCTCGGCGGCGTTCATCTCGAGGATGCGGCCGAGGCGCTCGCGCTGACCGTTGGAAGCGTTGACAACGTAGGAGCCGGACTCGGCGCGGCCGGAGTAAACGCGGACGTAGGTGAGCTTACCGACGAACGGGTCGGTCATGATCTTGAAGACCAGGCCGGAGAAGGGCTCGTCGAAGGAAGGATGACGCTGGATCTCCTCGCCGGTGTCCGGATCGGTACCGGTGACGGCCTCAACGTCAAGCGGGCTGGGCAGGTAGTCGACGACAGCGTCGAGCAGCTCCTGAACGCCCTTGTTCTTGTAGGCGGAACCCACGAAGACGAGGTTGAGCTCGTTGGCCAGAACGCCCTTGCGCAGAGCAGCCTTGAGCTCCTCGACGGTGAAGTCCTCCTCCATGAGGATCTTCTCCATGAGCTCGTCGTCAAAGCTGGCAGCAGCGTCGAGGAGCTCCTCGCGCTTGGTGGCAGCGATGTCGGCGAACTCAGCCGGGATCTCGTCCATCGGCTCGGGGTAGGTCATGCCCTTGTCGTCGGCCTTGAAGTCCCATGCAGTCATGGTGACCAGGTCGATGACGCCCCAGAAGTTGTCCTCGGCGCCCATCGGGACCTGAGCGGCCACGGCGTTAGCGTCGAGACGATCCTTCATGGTCTCGATAGCGTTGAAGAAGTCAGCGCCCACGCGGTCATACTTGTTGATGAAGGCGATGCGGGGGACGTTGAAGGTAGAAGCCTGACGCCAAACGGTCTCAGACTGGGGCTGAACGCCGGCAACGGCGTCGAAGACGGCGACAGCGCCATCGAGGACGCGCAGGCAGCGCTCGACCTCGGCGGTGAAGTCAACGTGGCCCGGGGTGTCGATGATCTGGATGCGGTAGTCGGTACCGTCCTTCTTCCAGAAGCACGTGGTAGCAGCGGAGGTAATGGTTACGCCGCGCTCCTGCTCCTGAACCATCCAGTCCATGGTGGCAGCGCCCTCATGGACCTCACCGATCTTGTGGGTCTTACCGGTGTAGTAAAGAATACGCTCGGTCGTGGTGGTCTTACCGGCATCGATGTGAGCCATGATGCCGATGTTACGGGTATCGGAAAGCTTGTACTTAGGCTTAGCCATGTTAGTTCCTTACCTTAACTTACCAACGATAGTGAGAGAACGCGCGGTTGGCCTCGGCCATCTTGAAGACGTCCTCACGCTTCTTGACGGAAGCGCCCAGGCCGTTGGAAGCGTCGAGGATCTCGTTGGCGAGACGCTCGGCCATGGTCTTCTCCTTGCGAGCGCGGGAGAAGTTGACGATCCAGCGGATACCCAAAGCGGTGGAACGACGGGAGTTGACCTCCATCGGGACCTGATAGGTAGCGCCACCGACACGCTTGGGCTTAACCTCGAGCGTGGGCTTGACGTTGTCCATAGCCTTCTTGAAGGTAGCGAGAGCGTCGCCACCCTCGGACTTCTCGGCAACGATCTCGAAAGCGGTGTAAACGATGCGCTCAGCGGTGGCCTTCTTGCCGTCAAGAAGGACCTTGTTGATGAGCTGAGTCACCAGGCGGTTGTTGTAAACGGCGTCAGGCTGAACCTCACGACGATTAGCTGCTGCACGACGCGGCATGTGAAATCTCCTTAAGTGTCTACCGTGCGGCGCTTAGGCGGCACACGGCGAAAGTATCAAAACGTTATCTGGCTTATTTGGCCTTGGGGCGCTTAGCACCGTACTTGGAACGGGCCTGCATACGGTTCTGGACCGGAGCAGCGTCGTAGGCGCCACGGATGACGTGATAACGGACACCAGGGAGGTCACGGACACGACCGCCGCGGACGAGCACGATGGAGTGCTCCTGCAGGTTGTGGCCCTCACCCGGGATGTAAGCAGTAACTTCGATGCCGTTGACGAGGCGAACACGGGCAACCTTACGAAGAGCCGAGTTCGGCTTCTTGGGGCTCGTGGTGAAGACGCGGGTGCACACGCCGCGCTTCTGGGAGTTGTGCTGCAGAGCAGCGTTCTTGGACTTCTTGGGCACGGAACGACGGCCCTGGCGAACCAGCTGGTTAATAGTAGGCAAAGCGTACTCCTTCTCGAATGATTCCAGCTTTCTGTAAAGTGCAACGGCTTGAATCGAGGGGTCAGCATCCCCCTACGAAACACGCAGTTCGATAGGATACGTGGCGTTAGCTGTGCCGTCAACATACCACGCCGCCGGGCGTATCCCAAAATGAGCATATTTCCGCAAAGCCTACACAAAAGGAATCCCCTTTTGTGCGCAGGGGCGGATTCCCGGGCCGGGCGGCCTGCGGTTTTAGTTTGCTGCTCTACAGTCCTGGCTCGCACGGAGGCCACA
>CABUVB010000086.1 GCA_902494815.1 uncultured Collinsella sp.
ATCTTGGAATTCCAGACCTCTAACTACACCATCTCGATCCGTCATCGCATCGCGGCGCATGTCGAAGAAGAGGGCGAGATGGTTATCCCCTGTAAGATGCTCTCCAATATCACCAAGACCCTCCCCGATGCCCCGGTCACCTTTGAGCTGTCCGAGCGCCAGGTGCTGATTGGTTGCGAGAAGAGCTCTTTTAGGCTGAACACGCTCGATGCCAATGACTTCCCCGAGTTTCCGGCCTATGCCATCGAGAGCGCCGTGGAGCTGCCGACCGATATCTTGTCCGAAATGGTCGGTCGCGTGTGGCGCGTCACCTCGACCGACAAGGCCCGCCCCATCCTGGGCGGCGTGCACATGAAGGTCGAGAACAACACCGTGCGCCTGGTGGCGACCGATTCCTTCCGCTTGGCCGTGTGCGATACACAGGTCGAGACCTCAACCCTCGAGGGCTCCTTTGAACTCAACGTTCCGGCCGACGCCTTTAACGACGCGCTGAACATCATGGCCAGCCAGGCGACCATCATGATCGGGGCTACCGACACCCAGGTCGTCTTCGAGGCCGGCAACACCACCTACGTGTCGCGCCGCATCGAGGGCGTGTACCCCAACTACAAGCAGCTCATCCCCGATTCGTGCGTGACGAGTGTCAAGATCGATGTGGCCGCCTTCAATGCCGCCCTCAAACGCGTGGCCGTTATCGCGAGCGCCAACCCCGCCGTCAAGTTCGAGATCGACGTCGAGAACGGCCAGATGGGCCTGTCTTCCATCTCCAACGACCAGGATCTGGCGCAGGAGACGATCGATGTCGAGGCCGAGGGCGAGTCGGGTACCATCGCCTTCAACTACCACTACATCTTCGGCTGCCTCAATGCCCTGTCCAAGGAGAAGGAGATCACGCTGGAGCTCAAGAGCTACTCGCAGGCGGGCATCTTCAAGTCCTACGACAAGATCAACTACCTGTACCTGGTCATGCCGGTCCGCATCTAGCGCTGCGCCATGACCATGTTCGCCCGCGATCTTTCCGTCGCGCACTACCGCAGTTTCGAGAGCTATCGCCTTGCCCTGGACGAGGGCGTGACGATACTTGCGGGACCCAACGCGGCGGGAAAGACCAATCTCATAGAGGCACTGCAGCTGCTGACGAGCGGCGCCTCGTTTAGGCATCCGACCGCAGCCGAGCTCGTCCATGACGGCGTGGGCTCGTGCAAGGTCGAGCTGAGGCTCGAGGGCGACGGCCGCGTGCTTGATATGGGATTGAGCGTGGAGGACGGTAAGCGCTCGTTTAGCCGCAACGGCAAGAGGTGCTCTGCCGCCGGTGTGCGCGGGGCTCTGCCGAGCGTACTGTTTTGCCCCGACCATCTGGACATGGTTAAGCGGGGCGCCAGTGTGCGCCGCGCCGCCCTCGATGACTTTGGCATGCAACTGAGCGCACGCTATGCCGATCTTGCGAGCACCTATGGGCGCTGCGTGACCCAGCGTAACGCCCTGCTTAAGGAGACCTGGTGCTGCCGCGAGATGCTCGGCGCGTGGAACGATTCGATTGCCCGCGCGGGCTCGGCTCTGCTTGTGCACCGGTTGGCCCTGCTCGACCGGCTGGCGGGCCATGTGCACACTGCCTACGGTCAAGTGGCGTCCGGCGAGGCTGCCAGCGTGACCTATACGTCCACGCTGGGGGATTTGCCCCAGGTCGAGGATCGCGAAGAACTGAAGGGCTGGGCGTACGAGCGCATGCTGGCTGCCCTTGATGAGCACGCCGACGAGGAAATTCGCCGCGGCGTGACGTTGGTGGGACCGCATCGCGATGAGATTGAGTTTGCCGTGGCGGGCCGCTCCGCCCGTTCATTTGCCAGCCAAGGTCAGCAGCGAACGTTGGTTCTGGCCTGGAAGGTGGCGGAGGTGGCCGTGGCTCGCGATGTCCTGGGCACCGCCCCGCTGCTGCTTTTGGACGACGTGATGAGCGAACTCGACGGCGAGCGCCGCGGTGCTTTTCTGCGGCTGATCGGCGATGATATCCAGACGGTCATAACCACGACCAACCTGGGGTACTTTACCGATGACCTGCTTGATCGAGCCAAGGTGGTGAGCATGGGTGAGACGTGCTAATTACGAGCGCGAGAGCGAAACGGTCGCCTTCAGTGGATTTTTGAACGCAGAGCGTCAGCGCATCCTGGCGGCCGCGACGCCAGAGCGCCGTGCGCAGATGGAGGCTGCCGAGGAGTCGCGCACGGTCTATCGCGCCTGGAATGCGGTGTGCTCGGGCACGCGCGAGGGGCGCCATGTGACGGGCCTGCGCTACCTGCCCGAGTCCAATGAGCTGCTGGTGTACCTCGACTCGCCCTCGTGGACGCAGGAAATGACGCTGTTGCGTGAGATCATCCGCGCACGTATGGAGCGCGCCGGTGCACATGTGGACGGCCTGGTGTTCAAAACCACCGCGCCCGGTCACATGCCGCCCGCCGCCAAGGAGCGCCTTCGCCCAGCGACGACCGAGCGCCCGCCGGCCCCACACGCCGGCCTTAGCGATGCCGAGCGCACCGAGATTGAGCGCCAAGTGGCGCCCATCGAAGACCAAAAACTGCGCGAGGCCCTCGAGAACGCCATGAGAGCCAGTGCCGAGTGGGCCAAGGGCGTGCAAAGCAAAAAAGAGCCTTAAATCGCATCTGGTGGCCTTGTAGAGCCAAATACCCTCGTTCCCGAGGGTATTTTTTACGATAAACTAGTAAGGCTGTACACATTTTCTTGACTGAAGGAGGACGTGTGACAAACGAAAACGATTACGATGGCGGCGAGATTAAGATTCTCGAAGGTCTCGAGGCCGTTCGTAAGCGCCCGGGCATGTATATCGGCTCGACGAGCGCCAGCGGTCTGCATCACCTGGTGTGGGAGATCGTTGACAACTCCGTCGACGAGGCCATGGCCGGTTTCTGCACCGAGATCCAGGTGACGGTCCACGCCGACAACTCCATCACGGTCGTCGACAACGGGCGTGGCATCCCCGTCGACGAGCACCCTGTTAAAAAGATCCCGACGCTCGAGGTCGTCATGACGATCTTGCACGCCGGCGGTAAGTTCGATAACTCGGCCTATAAGGTCTCGGGCGGCCTGCACGGCGTGGGCATCTCCGTCGTCAACGCACTGTCCAAGCGCGTGGTCGTTCAGGTTCGTCGCGATGGCAACACCTACGAGATGGAGTTCTCGCGCGGCAAGACCGTCAAGAAGATGGAGGTCGTGGACACCTCGGATTCGACGGGCACCACCGTCACCTTCTGGCCCGACGACGAGATCTTCGAGACCTGCATCTACGATTTCGATACGCTGCATAACCGTCTGCAGGAGACGGCGTTCCTCAATAAGAACCTCAAAATCGTGCTGACCGACGAGCGCGAAGCGACTCCCCACGTGGAGGAGTTTTGCTACGAGGGCGGCATCATCGACTTCGTCAAGTTCCTCAACGAGGGCAAGGACGTCCCCGAGGCCTTTAAGGAGCCCATCTACATCGAGGGCAAATCGGACCCGGACGCGCCTGTGGCCAAGATGGGCGAGGTCGAGGTTTCCCTGCAGTGGAATAGCGGCTACGGCGAGAACGTCATGTCGTTTGCCAACGACATCTACACCCCCGAAGGCGGCATGCACCTTGAGGGCTTCCGTACCGCGCTCACCCGCGTGATCAACGATTACGCGCGCAAGCAGAACCTGCTCAAGGAAAAAGACGCCAACCTGACCGGCGACGATGTGCGCGAGGGCCTTTCGGCCGTTATCTCGGTCAAGCTGCCCGATCCGCAGTTTGAGGGCCAGACCAAGGCGAAGCTCGGCAGCTCCTATATGCGAGCGCTCACGCTCAAGATTGTGACCGACGGCCTTGTCGATTACCTCGAGGAGCATCCCAAGCCCGCTCGCGAGATCGTCAAGAAGGCGCAACAGGCCTGCAAGGCGCGCAATGCCGCCCGCAAGGCGCGCGAGGCGACCCGCCGCAAGAGCCTGCTCGAGACGGCGTCCCTGCCCGGTAAGCTCGCTGACTGCTCGGTGCGCGATGCCGAGCTGACCGAGCTCTTCATCGTAGAGGGCGACTCGGCAGGCGGTTCGGCCAAGGACGGCCGTCGCCGAGACATCCAGGCGATTCTGCCCCTGCGCGGCAAGATTTTGAACGTCGAACGCGTTGGTGACCATCGCGCGTTCTCGAGTGACACCATTCAGTCGCTGATTACCGCGATCGGCTGCGGCGTCACGACGAGTGCCGGCGACGGCGGCGACTTCGATATCACCAAGGCGCGCTACCACAAGATCATCATCATGACCGATGCAGACGTCGACGGTGCGCATATCCGCATCCTGCTGCTGACGTTCTTCTACAAGTACATGCGTCCGCTGATCGATGCCGGCTACGTCTATGTTGCCTGCCCGCCCATCTTTGGCATTAAGGTGCGCAACAAGATCCACTACGTGTATCCCAACGGCCGCCAGCCCGAAGACGAGATCCTGCGCGACACCATCCAGAGTCTGGGCCTGAACCCCGACGATAACGACGAGGACGGCAAGGCCAAGGACGGCAAGATCACCAAAAAGCGCAAGGGCTATACCGTCCAGCGCTACAAGGGCCTGGGCGAGATGGACCCCAAGCAGCTTGCCTCGACGACGATGGACCCCAAGACCCGCATCCTGCAGCGTGTGTCGATCGAGGACGCCGTGGTGGCGGACCGCGCCGTGCGCGAGCTGATGGGTTCCGAGGTCGGCTATCGCCGCGAGTACATCGAGAAGCATGCACATGACGCACGATTCTTAGACGCCTAATCCCTGCGGCTTTCCCAGCCACCGCACCTTCGCCCTCAATCGTCGGTCGCGTACCCAAGTACGCTTCCCTCCTCTTTCGGGCGAATCTGCGGCACCTGGAAAAGCCGTCTCCGTGGTTGGGAACTAATGGACCACGCAAACCATGAGGAGGTAACGTGGCAGACGATATCAACAATAACGAGGGTATGGACGAGGCCGGCGATGCCGGTATGCCCGACGATCTGAAGCGCCTGCTTGCCCGTGCTGAGCAGGGCGAGGACGGCGACCCGGACGCCTATAACCCCGATGCCGATGATGATGAGGAAGAAGACGACGCCGAGCTCGAGGAGAGCTTTGGCGAAGTCGACCGTGGCGCCTCTGCCGGCGAGGATATCAACGGCGGCCAGCTCCAGATTTCGGAGTTTGGCCGCGAGATGAAGCAGTCGTTCATCGAGTATTCGATGTCGGTTATCACGGCGCGTGCCCTGCCGGACGTGCGCGACGGCTTAAAGCCGGTGCACCGCCGCATCCTGTACGCGATGAACGAGAGCGGCATCTACCCCAACCGCCCACATAAGAAGTCGGCCTGGACGGTCGGCGAAGTTATCGGTAAGTACCACCCGCATGGCGATTCCGCGGTCTACGAGGCCATGGTCCGCCTGGCGCAGTGGTTCTCCATGCGCACGCCGCTCATCGACGGTCACGGCAACTTCGGCAACATCGACGGCGACGGCGCCGCTGCCATGCGTTACACCGAGAGCCGCCTGGCAAAGCCCGCCATGGAACTGTTGCGTGACTTGCAGAAGGATACCGTCGACTGGCAGCCCAACTACGACGAATCGCTCGCCGAGCCCGTGGCGCTGCCTGCGCGCTTCCCCAACCTGCTGGTCAACGGCAGCCAAGGCATCGCCGTCGGCATGGCCACCAACATCGCTCCGCATAACCTCACCGAGGCGATCGAGGCCACCTGCTACCTGATCGACAACCCCGACGCCACCGTCGACGAGCTCATGCAGATCATGCCCGGTCCGGACTTCCCCACCGGCGCCATCATCATGGGCAGCGCTGGCATTAAGCAGAGCTACGAGACCGGCCGCGGCTCCATTACCGTGCGTGCCAAGGCACATGTGGAGTCCACCAAGACCGGCCGCAGCCGCCTGGTCTTTACCGAGATTCCCTACATGGTCAACAAGGGCACCCTGCAGGAGAAGATCGCCCAGCTCGTCAACGACAAGCGCATCGAGGGCATCTCGGATATGCGCGATGAGTCCAACCAGAAGGGCATCCGTCTGGTCATCGAGCTCAAGAAGGGCGTCATTCCGCAGGTCGTGCTCAACAACCTGTATAAGTACACCTCGCTGCAGACGACCTTTGGCGCCAACAACCTGGCGCTTGTCAACGGCGTTCCCAAATGCCTGAGCCTGCGCGAGATGCTGCAGCACTATATCGACCACCAGGTCGACGTCGTCACCCGTCGCACCCGCTTCGACCTTAAGAAGGCCCAGGCCCGCGCGCATATCCTCGAGGGTTACCTGATGGCCCTTGACCATATCGACGAGGTCATTAGCATCATCCGCTCCTCGCAGACCGACTCCGAGGCCAGCAGCCGACTGATCGAACGCTTTGGCTTTACGCCCGAGCAGACCACGGCCATCCTCGAGATGAAGCTGCGCCGCCTGACCGGCCTGGAGCGCGACAAGATCCAAGAAGAGTTGGACGGCCTGCGCCGCGCCATCGCCTACTACGAGGACCTGCTGGCGCACGAGGAGAAGATTCTGGGCGTCATCAAGGAAGAGATGCGCGAGATCTCCAAGAAGTTTGGCGACAAGCGCCGCACCGAGATCAGCCAGGTTGAGAAGGACCTGGATGTCGAGGACCTCATCGCCGACGAGGACATGGTCGTGACCATCACCCACACCGGCTATGTCAAGCGTATCCCGGTGGCTGCCTACCGCGCCCAGAAGCGCGGCGGCAAGGGCGTATCGGGCGTCAACCTCAAAGAGGACGACGTTATCGACGAGATGTTCATCGCGTCCACGCACGAGTACGTGCTGTTCTTCTCGAGCAAGGGCAAGGTCTATCGCCTGAAGGTGCACGAGCTGCCGGTGGGTACGCGCCAGGCGCGCGGTACCGCGATCGTCAACCTGCTGCCCTTCGAGGAGGGCGAGAAGATCGCGAGCGTCATCAGCTGCCGCGAGTTCCCGGCCGACGAGTACCTGATGTTTGCCACTAAGAGCGGCATGGTCAAGAAGACCGTGATGAGCGCATATGACCGCAGCCGTCGCGACGGCCTGATCGCTATCAACCTGCGTGACGACGACGCGCTGCTGAACGTGCGCCGCGTGCGCGAGGGCGACAAGATTATCCTGGCCACCACCGCGGGCAAGGCGATCATGTTCTCCGAGGAGCAGGTGCGCGCCACCGGCCGCGATACCAGCGGCGTTCGCGGTATCGGCATGAAGGACGGCGTGAGCGTTCTGGGCATGGAAGTCACTAACGGCAACGGTGATCTGTTCGTCATCACCGAGCGCGGCTACGGCAAGCGCACGCCGGTCGCGGACTACCCAGAGCAGAATCGCGGCGGCCAGGGCGTCTACACCATCCAAATGACCGAGCGCAAGGGCAACCTCGCGGCCATGAAGACGGTGGGCCCGCAGCACGAGCTGTTCATCGTGACGGAGGGTGCGACGGTCATTCGCGTCAAGACCGACGAGATCAGCCAGAC
>CABUVB010000087.1 GCA_902494815.1 uncultured Collinsella sp.
CCGCGAATCCGTACGGCCTCGGGCGGAAACTCCTGCTCGCCGGCATCGGTCTTGATGGTCGCGCGGCCCCAGATGTCCAGGCCCGCAAACACACCGACCGCAAGCGGCAAGCCGTTGGGCGACACCGCCGCAACTTGGCGACCGAGCAGCGGCACCATGTCGAAGTACTCGCCCAGCACGGGGGCCAGCGGACCGGCAGCACCCTGTGGCGTGTTGGCGACAACCGCCCAGGCATCCACGCGGGTCAACACGGCGGCGGCCAGCGCCTCGACCAGCGCTTCGTCAGCCATATCCACGCCAAGCTCGCTCAGTGCCGAACGCTCAATATCCACCGTCACGGCACCGAACATGCCCGCGGCACCGGCACCGCCGTTGACGGCGACGTGTGCGAGCGACGTCTCAAACGCGGGCGCGCCGCACACGATGTCACTCGGCCACTGGATGCCCACTTTGCCGGCAAGCCCCAGGCCCGGCGTTGCGGCCGTGCCCGCGAGCGCGTCCATCATACCCATTGCGGCCACAAACGGCAGGCCGTGGAAGGCGTGCATGTTCACATCGGGGCGCACGACCAGCGAAAACATCAGCGAAGCATCGCCCGCGCTCCACGCGCACCAGCCCGCGGACATGCCCGCGGACATGCCCTCGCGGCCCGCGTCGCGCGCCGCGTCGAGCTCGGTGCCAGCGGCAACAGCATTCATCTCGATCATCTACATACGCCCCAATTCGCCCACGATATGGCCCACGCGGTCCTCGGGCTCCTTGACCTCGACACCGTTGTAGCGGAAGAACCGCGCCGGGTCGTGCATCAGGTCCTCGAGCGGCACCAGCACAAAGTCGCGTTCGCCGATCAGCGGATGCGGCAGGCGCAGCTTTTTGCCGCCGTGGGTCTCGCCGTCCATCCACAGCAGGTCCAGGTCGATGGTACGCGGACCGTTGGCCTTGGCCTTTTTGGAGCGGTCGCGCCCCAGCTCGGCCTCGATCTTCATGAGCTCGTCGAGCAGCACCAGCGGCGCAAGCTCGGTCTTGATCTCGATGACGGCGTTGGCAAACGCGTCCTGGCGCGTCTCGTAGGCAGGCTCGCTCTCGTAAATCTTGGAGGAGTTAGACACGCAGGTGAGTGGAATCTCGGCGATCATCTCGCGTGCGGCGCGGATGTTGTCGCAGCGATGCCCCAGGTTGGAGCCCACGGCCACAAACGCGCGGCGCGGCTGTGGCTTGGCAACCGCCCAGTAGCCGTTCAGGAACTGCGCAAAACCCGCGGCGTCGTGCACGCGCACGATGTTGGCACCGGCCTGGATAGCGCCCAGGCACACGCCAAACGTAGCGGCATCGCGCTCGGCGGCCTCGGTCACGCCCGAGACGGCGCCCACAAAGCGCTTGCGCGATACGGCGCACATGAGCGGATAGCCCAGTGACGCCATCTTGGCAGTCTCGCGCTGGATGACGATGTCCTCGTTAGCCGACTTACCAAAGCCCGGACCAGGATCGATGCAGATGCGGTCGCGCGACACGCCGGCATGGATGAGTGTGCGGGCCTGGTCGGATAGAAAGCCCATGACGCGGCGCATGATGGGCGCAGAATCGGGCAGGGTAAAGCGGCGGAGCTGCGAGGTGGGCACGTAGGCCTCCTCGCGGCGGGCGCTGCGGCGCATCATGGCGGCCAGGCGGTCATTGGACTCCGATGCGGCCTCGGTGGCCTCGGGCGCAGCCTCGGGCGCGGGCGCAACGGTCTCGGCGGCAGCAGCCTGCTCGGCGGCCGGCGTCTCCTGCTCGCTTGCAGGCTCGGACGTGGGCTCCGGTTCGCCAAACGGCAACGAGGGCTGCACCACGCCGCCCGGAAGCTTGGCCTCCGGCTTAGGCTCGCCCAGCAACTTGCCGCGACGGCGGCGAGCCGGCTTCTCGGCCTCACGCGCGGCCTCGGCAGCCGCCTCGCGCGCCTTCTCGGCAACAAACGCCGCTGCCGAGGTATCGAGCTGCACCGTTGCATGTGTGCGTGCGGGCGCGGCGATCTCGCCGGCATGCATCACGATGACGCCGCAGGTGCTCGTCTTAACAAACTCGACCATCTTGGGATCGGTGAAGCCGGTCACGTCGTTGACGATCGAGGCGCCGCAGCGCACGGCCGCCTTGGCAACCGCCACATGACGCGTGTCGATCGAGACGATGGCGCCCTCCTTGGCCAGCGCGCGCACCACGGGCAGCACGCGGCGAGCCTCCTCGTCGGGGTTGACCGGGGTAAAACCAGGGCGCGTGGACTCGCCGCCCACGTCGATGATGTCGGCGCCGGCGTCGAGCATCGCCAGGCCGTACTCGATGGCGGCATCGGGGTCGAAGTGCTCCCCGCCATCGCTAAACGAATCAGGCGTCACATTGAGGACGCCCATGATGCGCGGACGGTCAAAGCTGAGCTCGTACTTTCCGCACCGCCATGTCTTGCTGTCGTTCGCCATGAACATCCTCCTAAAATGCCCACGCCACCGAGCTTGGGGAGCTGGCGGCGGGGTCGCTTTGCAATCAGTCTTTCTATTGTATCCGCGCGCGCGGGCTAGAACGCAAACGCGGCCGCGATGTCGCAAGAAATCAGCAGGTCGGCATTTGCGTCCTGGTCGGTGGGAGCAAGGTTGCATATGGCCAGCGTATCGCCGGTAAAGTATCGCGTAAGGCCTGCCGCCGGATACACCACGAGCGAGGTCCCGCCTACAATGAGGGCATCGGCCGCGGCGATGGCGGCAACGGCACCGGTCAACACATGCTCGTCGAGCGGCTCTTCGTAGAGCACTACATCGGGCTTGATGCGGCCGCCGCACGCGGGGCACGCGGGCACGCCCGCGGCATCCTCGTGCTCGCGCGAGCAAATCCACTCGGCGCTATAGACCGCGCCGCACGACTGGCAAATGTTGCGATGGACCGATCCGTGCAGCTCGAACACGCGCTGCGAGCCCGCCATCTGATGCAAGCCGTCGATGTTTTGCGTCACCACGGCATCAAGCTTGCCGGCGCGCTCCAGCTCGGCCAGCTTGGTGTGACAGCGGTTGGGCTTAGCGTTAAGCGCGATCATCTTGGTGCGGTAGAAGTCGAAGAACTCGGCCGGGTGCACCTCGTAAAAGCTATGCGAGAGCATGGTCTCGGGCGGGTAGGCAAACTGTTGGTGATATAGGCCGTCCACGCTGCGGAAATCGGGGATGCCACTCGCCGTGGAAACGCCCGCGCCGCCAAAGAAGACCACGCGCTTGTGGGTGCCGAACAGCTCCGCCAGCGCGGCGGAGGCCTGTTTGGAGTCCGTTATCGCCTGCGTCATATAAGTCCTCCGTCCTTGTTGGTCGGGCAGCGTCGGGCGATGTCCCAGCATGCGGCCTTTGGGTCAGCACGCGCGGTGCCCACCACCGCTCTTGTTGCGTTAATCTTAAGCCTGCCAACCCCGTCGAAAGGACACCATGCCTCAGACTTACACCTTTGCCTCGTGGAACGTTAACGGCCTGCGCGCCGTGCTCAAAAAGGACCCGAGCTTTATCCAGATCGCGCAAGAACTCAATGTCGATATCCTGGCGCTGCAAGAGACCAAGCTGCAGGAGGGCCAGGTACAGGTCGATCTGCCCGGCTACCACCAAACCTGGAGCTACGCCGAGCGCAAGGGCTACTCGGGCACCGCGGTCTTTAGCCGCCAGGAACCGCTGCGCGTGCTGCACGCCGACGCGCTGTTACCCTACGCCGGCGAGGGCGAGGCGGCCGAACTCGTCGCCCAAGCCGCGACCGAGGGCCGCGTCTGCGCGCTGGAGTTCGACAAGTTCTGGTTTGTGGATGTCTACACTCCCAACGCGCAAAACGAACTCGCCCGCATCGACGTGCGCATGGCCTGGGACGATGCCTACCGCGACTTTTTGAACGCGCTCGAGCGCGAGACCGGCAAACCCGTCGTAACCTGCGGCGACTTTAACGTGGCGCACGAGGAGATCGACCTTAAGAACCCCAAGTCCAACCGCGGCAACGCAGGCTTTTCGGACGAGGAGCGCGGCAAGTTTACCGAGCTGCTCGACGCCGGCTTTACCGATACCTGGCGCGCGGCAAACCCCGACGTCGAGGGCGTCTACAGCTGGTGGAGCTACCGCTTTAATGCCCGCAAGAACAACGCAGGCTGGCGCATCGACTACTTCCTGGTAAGCGATGCAATCGCCGACAACGTACGCGACACCGGCATCCGCGGCGACATCTTTGGCAGCGACCACTGCCCCGTCACCCTCACGCTAGAGCTCTAGCCCCAAGTAATTTCCTGGGAGACAGAGGAAAACAGATCATGTGACCCCTCTCCCCCTATAAGTTGCGGTGGAATAGTTCCTGTTTGGGCAGCAAATAGCCAAAAACGAGAACTATTCCACCGCAAGTTCGTGAGGGAACGCGAAATGTCCTACAGCCCGTATTTCACGACGACACGGTTAATGCGGCGACACCAAGGCTTGTACAAGGCGGCCAAAAACACGCAGGTCGCAAGGCCGTGCGTAATATCGAACGGCACTGCCGTGGCAAGACGCGCCGCGGCACCCGCCCAAGTAAGCGGCTGTACAAAACCAATGATGTCATACGCGTTGATCACGACGCCATAGAGCAGGCCCGACGCAAAGCCGTACGCCAGCAGCGCTGGCATGCGCACGGTGCCGTCGGCGCGGTCGAACGCACCCGCATACGCCAGCACACCGCCAACGTATCCCACGAGCCCCCAGGCATACATCTGCCACGGCGTCCACATGCCCTGTCCAAAAAAGAAATTGCTGGTCAGCGCCGCCAGCGCGCCAACCATAAAACCATTGCGGCGACCAAGCGTCGCCCCCGCGATAATGGCGATGGCGCTCACCGGTTTAAAGTCAGGAATGGGCCCAAACAGGATGCGCCCCGCCGCCGCCAGCGCCGCCAGCACCAGCGTGGGCATAATCTGGCGCAGGCCCGGTCGCGACGCCTCGTAGCCTGCAAAGAACAGCGCAAGCACCAGCGCCACCACGACAAGCATGGCGAGCGCCGCCTGCTCAACACCCGACAGTAACGCCGCAGCCATCACCGCCGGCACTGCCAACAACAGCGGGATCTCCAGTTTTGCAAGCAAACGCGAGAAACGACAGTCCGTCATCCTATCACGCCCTATAGAACACGTTGTCGGCAAAGAAGTCGGCCGGCGGCTCCATGCAGGCAATCTCGCCGTCAAACATCATGGCGACGTCGTCGGCTACCTGCTCGGCAAAGTCCAAATCGTGCGTAGCCATGATGACGGTGCCGCCAGCCTTCGCATGGTCACGCAGGGCGCGGGCGATGGTGCGGCGGCTGAACAGGTCTAGACCCTTGGTGGACTCATCGAGCAATAGCAGTTCGGGGCCGATTAGCAGCAGTTTTGCCAATGCAAGCAGTTGACGCTGCCCGCCCGAAAGATCGTACGGATGGCGTCCATCCAGACCCGACAACCCCAAGCTCGCCGCACGCTCCCGCGCCAAGTTCTCGTCATATCCGCAGGTCGAGGCCCATTCCATCAGCTCATCGCGAACCGTCTCGGCAACCAGCAATGCTTTGGGATTCTGAGGCAGCAGCGCCGCCGAGGCCGCTCCGCGCACCATGCGGCCGCGCTGCAGCTTGGCGGTCTTCGCCAGCACCGAGAGTATCGTCGACTTACCGCATCCGTTGCCGCCCACGATCGCATGCACCGCACCGGCCGAAAACGACGCATCGAGCCCGCGCAGCACCCAGCCGGACGCTCGATCGTAGCGAAACCAGCCTTCCGACAGGGTGGTAGCCGACCCGCCGTGCATTTTTGGAGTATTCTGCTTCCATCCGTGCGCGAGAAGGCTTCCAAGCCGTTCTCGAGCGACGTTTGCGCCACAAATTCGGACGATTTGTCCAATTCCAAACTTTTTTTCGCGCTCGATACGTCCCCGGGCGGCTCCAGAGAGCCCAAATTGTCCTCACGCCTGCTGAATACTCCGTTTTTTGCACATCGGATGGCACCCCACCCCAACGTGTCATCGGAAAACAGCGATTCTCGGCGTCCCAAAGAAGCCATATCCGCCACCTCGCGCACGCGACCGTCCTCAATCCGGTACGCACACGTCGCGTATTCGAGCATTGGGCGCGGCTGATGCGTCGCCACAACAACCGTGCAGCCCAGCTCGCGATTCACACGAAACAGCGCGTGCAGGAAATTCTTCTCCGCAACCGGATCAAGCTGAGACGTGGGCTCGTCGAGCAGCAGCACGCGCGGGCGCAGCGCCAGAACGGCCGCCAACGACAGCAGCTGCTTGCGACCACCCGAAAGCGTGTCAGTATCGCGGTGGAGCCAATCCTCCAACCCAAAGAAATAGCTGGTCTCGGCTACGCGACGGTGCATCTCGTCGCGCGACATGCCTAAGTTTTCCAGGCCAAACGCCATCTCGTGCCACACGGTCTCGCACACGATCTGGTTCTCGGGATCCTGGAACACATAACCCACGCGCTCCGCCGATACCCGCACGTCCATGTCGGCAACGTTCTCGCCCAGCACGCGCGCATCGCCAGTGCGCTCGCCCGCTGGAGCGATCTCGGGCTTGAGCAGCGACAGCAGCGTCGACTTGCCCGAACCGGTACCGCCAACAAGCAGCGCAAACGCACCTTGGGGAACAGACCAGTCGAGCCCCTCGAGCACCGCAGCATCGGGGTAGGCAAAGCTCAGGCTCCGCACCTCAATCGCCGGCGCGGCCGAGCCATATGCCACACCCGCCGCCGAGCTCCTATCCAACCGAGCCATCAGCCAAACCTCTTCTCATCAATCGCGTGCAACGCGCAAGGCAGCACCATCCAGGCAACGTACACGACATAGCCCGGCCACGGCGCCGGCACCGAGAGCTGCGGATAAAACGAATACTGCGTCGTCGCGGTCCACGCCACCGCCACCGCGGCAGCACCAAACAGCGCGAGCCCGACCAGCGCGGCAACGTCGCTGCGCCCCAGTCGATACCGCGCATACGTCGTACGACGCGTCGCGGCACCCCACCCGCGCGAGCGCATCGCGTCCGCGCGCTCCAGCGAATCTTCCATGCCCCAGCCCATCAACACGCTCGACGCCCGCAGGCGCGAGCGCACGGGGTCGGCCGGCGCACGCCCCGGCACATCAATCGCATCCTGCACCGCCAGCACCGTACGACCGCGGCGTAAAAACTGCGGGATAAGCCTCATGCACATCGAGATCATGAGCGCAATCACCGGCGCGGCGTTGCCTAACAGTGCGAGTACCTTGTCGTATTCGAGCATCGACGCCGCGGCCTCAAACCACAGCACGCTCGCCACAAACAGCCCGCCCATGCACAGGCCGTATACCATGCTCTCCAGATACACCGCGCGCATGCCAATACGGAACAGCTCCGTCGAGCCCGAGGCGCTAAACAGCGGATTGACCAG
>CABUVB010000088.1 GCA_902494815.1 uncultured Collinsella sp.
CAGGTGCGATAAGATAGAACGCCATGTCTGGCTGCGCGGTTTACGCAGGCTGGGCAAATCTGTACGACGCCGCCCGGAACGACACGGGGCGGCACAGATCCATAAAGGAGGATCACTGGTATGAGCCAGACCCGTCCCATCGATGAGCATTCCATGCACACCCGTACCTGCGGCGAGCTTCGCTTCGAGAACGTGGGCGAAGAGGTCACCCTCACCGGTTGGGTGAGTCGTCGCCGCGACCACGGCGGCCTTATCTTCTGCGACCTTCGCGACCGCGAGGGCATCACGCAGCTCACCTTCGACCCCGAGCACTCCGACGGCGATGCCTTTAAGATCGCCGAGACCATGCGTCCCGAGTGGCCCATCAAGATCCACGGCGTCGTGCGCGCTCGTGGCGAGGAGACCACCAACACCAAGCTCGCGACCGGCGAGATCGAGGTCCTGACCGACCACGCCGAGGTGCTCAACACGTCCGTCACCCCGCCGTTCCAGATCGAGGACGGCATCGAGACCAGCGAGGACACCCGCCTGCGCTATCGCTATCTGGACCTTCGCCGTCCCGAGATGATGGCCAACCTCAAGCTGCGCTCCGACTTCACCTTTGCCATTCGCGAGGCACTGCACAACCGTGAGTTCATGGAGGTCGAGACGCCCTCCCTGTTTAAGTCCACGCCCGAGGGCGCCCGCGACTTCATCGTTCCCAGCCGTATTCAGCCGGGCAACTTCTACGCCCTGCCGCAGTCCCCGCAGCTCCTGAAGCAGCTGCTCATGGTCGGTGGCGTCGAGCGCTACTACCAGGTTGCCAAGTGCTTCCGCGACGAGGACCTGCGTGCCGACCGTCAGCCCGAGTTCACCCAGGTCGATATCGAGATGTCCTTCGTGGACCAGAACGATGTCATGAGCGCGCTCGAAGAGGTTCTTGCCGATGCCTTCGGTCGCATGGGTGTCGAGATGCCCACGCCGCTGCGTCGCATGAACTACTGGGATGCCATGGACACCTATGGCTCCGACAAGCCCGATACCCGCTATGGCATGCACCTGGTCGACCTGACCGACATCTTTGCCAACTCCAAGTTCAAGGTCTTTGCGACCGCCGCAAATGAGGAGGGCTCTGTCGTCAAGGCCATCAACGCCAAGGGCGCCGGTGCCTGGGCACGTGCCAAGATCGATAAGCTCGCCGGCGTGGCCTCCACGTTTGGCGCCAAAGGCCTGGCCTGGATCGCCTTCCGCGAGGATGGCTCCATCAACAGCCCCATCGTCAAGTTCTTCTCGGACGAGGAGATGGCCGCTCTGCGCGAGCGCATGGACGTCGAGCCCGGCGACCTTGTGATGTTCGCCGCCGGCCCGCGCCTGCTCTCTGACGAGATCCTGGGCGGCATGCGCTCGCACATGGCCAATGCGCTCGAGATCAAGCGCGAGGGCCACGACTTCCTGTGGGTCGTCAACTTCCCGCTGTTCCACTGGGATGAGGACCGCAAGGCCTATGCAGCCGAGCACCAGCCCTTTACCCTGCCGACCGAGACCGACATCGCCAAGATCGAGGCCGACCCGTTGGCAGCTGGTTCTTGCACCTATGACTTTGTCATGGACGGTTTTGAGGCCGGCGGCGGCGGTATGCGTATCCACAACGCCGAGATGCAGATGTCCATGCTCAAGCTCCTGGGCTTTACCGAGGAGCGCGCCGAGTCTCAGTTTGGCTTCCTCATGGAGGCCCTCAAGTTTGGTGCGCCCCCGATGGGCGGTTTCGCTCTGGGCCTGGACCGCGTGTGCATGCTGCTCACCGGCTCCGACTCCATCCGCGACGTCATGGCGTTCCCCAAGACGGCCAGCGGCTCCGACCTCATGTCGGGCGCCCCGAGTGCCGTTAGTGGCGCCCAGCTCAAGGACGTCAGCCTGCGCCTGATGTAGGCAAGCGGCTACATATTGCCCGTTGCGAGGGAAGGACGCGTGCCTTCCCTCGTTTTTTTGGGACGGGGATGCGGCCGGTAACGTACAATAACTACCACGTGGCTGGGTTTGCCGGCCGAATGTGCGATGTCGTGGGAGGGGACATGGTCGAGTTTACAAAGACGATTAAAGATCCGTTGGGATTACATGCCCGCCCGGTTGCGCTGCTCTATGACATCATTGCCAAGCATCGTAGCGACGTGTCAGTCAGTATCGGCGATCGCCACACGGATGGCCGCGACGTTATAGGGCTCATGGCACTCTGCGGCGAATGTGGCGAAGACGTCGTGTTCCGTGTTTCGGGCGTGGATGAGGCCTCCTGCGTCACGTCGATCAGAAACCTCTCGCTTTAACCTCAACAATGTGACAAAGGGGCAGTCCCCTCTGTTGCATAAATTGGTATCAATAGGCACTGCAAAGAGATGGTCTTTGCGGTGCCTTTGTTTCGTATGGGAAACTTTTTCGAAATCTGGATGGGGACCCTTTCCAAAAAGTTAACCACGTGTTAGTTTACTAAAGCGAACATAGGCGTGGTTAACTTTTGCTGCGTCGATGTGAAGGACGAATCGATGTTAGGAGCCCAGTCATGTCTTGCGGACCGCAGATGCCGGCAATGCCGCTTTCGATGGTAAAAGCGGGCGAAACCGTGCGCGTGTCTCGTGTAAAGGGCAATGAGGATATGAAGCACCACCTCAAGGACCTCGGCTTTGTCGAGGGCAACGAAATCCACGTGGTGAGCTCGAGTGGCGCCAATATCATCGTCACTGTGCTGGGCGCACGCTTTGGTATCGATTCCAAGGTTGCCATGCACATCATGACCGTCGGTTAGTCGACGGTATTTCTGTACGCACTGAAAGGGGGACAAGTAAATGAAGACGTTGGGTGACGTTAAGGTGGGCGAGAGCTCCACCATCGTCAAGCTTCACGGTGAGGGTGCGCTTCGCCGCCACCTTATGGACCTGGGGCTCATCAAGGGCACTTCGTTCAAGGTCGTGAAGGTTGCACCGCTCGGCGATCCGGTCGAGATCAACGTGCGCGGCTACGAGCTTTCCATCCGCAAGGAGGAGGCCGCCGTCGTCGAGGTCCAGTAAGGACTCGAGGCGCATATTTCTGCAGATAAAGTTAGGTTTTTCTAACTTAATGCAGCATCTTTGAAGCACATTATCCAGCCTGCGCGGAGAAAGCAGCGCAGGCACACAAGGAAGAAGGATTGAATGGCGGATTCTCAGATCCATGTCGCGCTGGCGGGTAACCCCAACTGCGGCAAGACCACGCTTTTCAACCTGATCACCGGCGCCAACGGCTACGTTGGCAACTGGCCCGGCGTCACGGTTGAGAAAAAGGAAGCCAAGCTCCTAAGCGACAAGAACGTTACCATCACGGACCTCCCTGGCATCTACTCGCTTTCCCCCTACAGCCCCGAGGAGCAATGCTCGCGCGATTACCTCATGAGCGGCGAGCCCGATGTTGTCGTCCAAGTCGTCGATGCCACCAACCTCGAGCGTAACCTGTACCTGGCGCTTCAGGTCATCGAGACCGGCCTGCCCGTGGTCGTTGCCCTCAACATGGCCGACCTGGTCGAGAAGAACGGCGATAAGATCGACACGGACAAGCTCTCCAAGAAGCTCGGTTGTCCGGTCATGATGATCTCGGCTCTTAAGAACAAGGGCATCAAGGAGCTGTTCGAGCAGGTCAAGAAGTCTGCTGCTTCCAAGGGCCAGGTGTCGGAGCACAAGTTCGATTCCTCCATCGAGGACGTTCTGGACCACATCGAGAACAACCTGCCTGCGAGCGTTCCCGCCAACAAGCGCCGCTACTATGCCGTCAAGCTGTTCGAGCGCGATGCGGACGCCTGCAAGCTCATCAACCTCACCAAGGAGAAGGCCGCTCGCGTCGAAGAGCTGGTCGCTCAGTGCGAGCAGGACTGCGACGATGACGCCGAGTCCATCATCACCGGCGAGCGCTACGGCGTCATCGCGCACATCATCGACGAGTGCCTCACCAAGGCCCCGGCCAAGATGAGCACCTCCGAGAAGATCGACCGCGTGGTTACCAACCGTATCCTGGGCTTGCCGATCTTTGTGGTCATCATGTTCTGCGTGTACTATATCGCTGTTTCTACCTTGGGCGGCACGGTGACCGACTTCACCAACGACCAGCTCTTCGGTACCGACGGTTGGTACGTGCTCGGTCAGGGCCGCGACGCCTACGACGCGGCCGTCGAGGCTGCGGGCGACAATGCCGACTCGGTCGACCCGGCACAGTACGGCCCCTATGTTCCGGGTATTACCACCGTGGTGCATGACGCCCTTGTGGCGGGCGGCACCGAGGACGGTGGCCTGGTTGATTCGCTGGTCTGCGACGGTATCGTCGGCGGCCTGGGCGCCATCTTCGGCTTTGTGCCGCAGATGTTCCTGCTGTTCGTCATGCTGTCCTTCCTGGAGGACTGCGGCTATATGGCCCGCGTCGCCTTCATCATGGACCGCGTGTTCCGCCGCTTCGGCCTGTCCGGTAAGTCCTTCATTCCTATGCTCGTGTCTTCGGGCTGCGGCGTCCCCGGCGTCATGGCTACTAAGACCATCGAGAACGAGAAGGACCGCCGCATGACGGTCATGACTACCACGTTCATCCCCTGCGGCGCTAAGCTGCCGATCATCGCCCTGCTCATGGGTTCCATCATCGGCGACTCTTCCACCACCGCGGCGTGGATCAGCCCGCTCTTCTACTTCCTGGGCGTCTTTGCCGTCATCGCCTCGGGCCTTATGCTCAAGAAGACCAAGCTCTTCGCCGGTCGCCCGACGCCGTTCGTTATGGAGCTTCCCGCCTACCACTTCCCGGCGATCCGCTCTTGGGCGCTGCACGTGTGGGAGCGCTGCTGGGCCTTTATCAAGAAGGCCGGCACGGTCATCTTCGCGTCCACTGTCGTGGTTTGGTTCCTGTCCAACTTTGGTAGCTACAACGGTTCCTTTGGCTTCCTGCCTGCGATGGACGGCATCCCCGAGGAGTTCATGGACTACTCCGTGCTCGCCATGCTCGGCAACCTGGTCGCTTGGATCTTCGCCCCGCTCGGCTTTAGCACCTGGCAGGCCACCGCGCTGACTGTCTCTGGCCTCGTCGCCAAGGAGAACGTCGTCGCCACCGCCGGCTCGCTGCTGTCCGTCGCCGACGCGGGCGAGACCGACCCGAGCCTGTGGACCGCGTTTGCCGGCATGTTCCCCACCATGGGCGCTTGCGTTGCCTTCGGCGCCTTCAACCTGCTGTGCGCTCCGTGCTTTGCCGCCATTGGCACCATCCGCAACCAGATGGATTCCGGCAAGTGGACTGCGATCGCCATCGGTTACGAGTGCGCCTTCGCTTGGGTGATCGGCCTGTTCATCAACCAGTTCTACAACCTGCTTGTCCTTGGGCAGTTTGGTATCTGGACGATTGTGGCCATCGTGCTGCTGGCTGCGATGCTCTTCCAGATCTTCCGTCCCATGCCAAAGCATGCATGGACCGACGAGGACGAGACCAACACTGCTTCCGCCGCAGTTTCCGCTTAAGTCCGAATAAGGATTAACCCCTTTCCACGAGCCCGGGTGTCCCAGCGACACTCGGGCTTTTTGGTGGGGGAGATATGGCGTTTCCGCAGATAAAACCGACCAAAATAAACCGTCCCTATTTGGTAGGTGGAGAATGGGGTAAAGTAAGTGATGGTTAACTAGAGGAGGCTTGCTATGGCACCTATCGATATTGTTGTACTGGCTGTTATCGGCGTTGCGTTTGTCGCAGTATGCGTGCGCGTCTACCGCAAGGGCACCTGCGCTGACTGCGCTCAGGGTGGCGTTTGCACGGGGCATTGCTCCAACAAAAAGACGTGCGCCGCACTTAAGGGCGTAGACAAAATCGCCGAAGATTTGGGCCGCGGTATCAAATAAGGTCCGGACATCCAAGCGCTCCGCGGGCATCCGTTCGCGGGGCGCTTTGTGCATTTGAGGGAGAGCACGGCGAGTCGAAGAGTATTTTTGGGGTATCGTTAACTGGACTATTAATTGGCAACTTATCTATAACGGAGTAACCGCATGAGCGCTCGCGTAACCATGAAGGACATAGCCGCCGAGCTTGGCGTTTCCATCAATACCGTGCACAAGGCTCTGACGGGAAAGGCCGGCGTGAGCGAATCCGTGCGCGCCAAGGTGAACGCTAAGGCCGAGGCCATGGGCTATCACCGCAACACAAGTGCCTCAAGCCTGCGCCGCAAGGATATCAATCTGGTGTTTTGCCTGCCCCGCGCATCGCGCGAGGGAGCGTACTTTTTCCGTTACCTGTGGGAAGGCTGCAATCGCTTTGAACAGGAGGTCATCGACCGGGGCATTACGGTTGAGCGCGTTGAATTTGGCGTGGGCGGCTACGCTGATGCACTCGAGCAAATCGACGAGCGTCTGCAGGTGGGCGAGAAGATTGATGGCTTGCTCGCCTATGCGCCGGGCGACGATCGTGCGACTGAGCTTTTGGGGCAGATCGCCGAGGCGGGCGTGACGATTGAGCTTGTCGACGGCGACCGTCCGCATTTGAATCGTTTGGGTGCGAGCTCGGCCGATTATTCGACGGCAGGCAGCCTTATGGCCGAGCAGGCGGCAAACCTGGTCCATGCTTCTGGGGCCGACGCCCGCGTGCTCCTTTTGACAGGCGACCCATATACCGATTCGCACTATCTAACCGCCCGCGCCTTCCACAATTACCTGCGCGAACGTGATATTCCATGGCAGGTTGAGGATCTTGCAGGTGCCCATGCGCAAGTCAAACAACTCGAGCATGAGCTCGAAAAGCGCTTGAGTGCGCCGGACGCCCCCGAACTTATCTGTAGCGTTTTTGCCGTTGGTTCCGAAGTGGTTGCCGACGCGCTCGTCTCGACCGGCAAGGCCGGTCAGGTCATGGTGATCGGCAACGACCTGTTTCCCGAAAGTGCTCTGGCCTTGCGCCGCGGTATCTTTACCAATATTGTCTATAAGGACCCGACGAGCCTGGCGTATCGCGGCGCTAAGACGCTGGGCGATTATCTGCTGTGGGGAAGGACCCCGACGGTGCCCGTCCAGAAGGGTGCCGTCGAGATGGTATTTGCCAGCAATGTCGACCGCTACTGCGAACTTGCGGGTATTTAGCCGATTGAGCAGGTACCCCCTCTTGCGACGTGCATTTTTGGGAGTATTCAGCATTGGCATGCCCTGAATGAGGTGCAGAACGACTGTTTTAAGTGCCCCCGATGGCGTAATTTGCCATCGGGGGCACTTTTTATGCCGATCGGGCGCTATCTGCGTTCCAAATAGGACGCTGAGGATGGCGCACGGGGTAGCGCGCACAGTCGTGGTGTAAGAAGCAAGGGAGGGCCATCGCCTAGAATCGTCAGTGCCTAGATATTCGACGAAAGGAAAGACGATGGCCCACAGCGACATTCTATCCCAGCCGG
>CABUVB010000089.1 GCA_902494815.1 uncultured Collinsella sp.
AAGTTCCGCACGAGCCGAAGAGCACTTAATGTGCTCTTCGTGCGAGCAGGACTGTCCGCAGCAGCGAGCAAAGGTAAGAACGCCCCGCCCCAACCCAGCTAACAAAGGAGCTGATATGTGCGATTGCACAGATCATAAGGACGAGATCCCTGCCTACGACGCGCAGGCCATTGAGTCCAAGTGGATGAAGGCCTGGGAGGACTCCAACCTCTTTGCCGTCGACACCGACGACAGCAAGCCTAAAAAGTATGTGCTCGAGATGTTCCCGTATCCGTCGGGCGACCTGCACATGGGCCACGCGCGCAACTATACCATCGGCGATGCCATGGCCCGTCAGGCCCGCATGCGCGGCTTTGACGTGCTGCATCCCATCGGCTTTGACGCCTTTGGCCTGCCTGCCGAGAACGCCGCCATCAAGCACAATACGCAGGCTGCCGCCTGGACGTATAAGAATATGGACCAGGCGCTCGCCACGATGAAGCGCATGGGCTTCTCCTACGATCTGGATCGCATGGTCAAGACCTGCAGCCCCGACTACTACCGCTGGGGTCAGTGGATCTTTGAGAAGCTGTGGGAAAAGGGCCTGGTCTACCGCAAAAAGAACCCGGTCAACTGGTGTCCTAACTGCAAGACCGTTCTGGCCAACGAGCAGGTCACCGAGGGCAAGTGCTGGCGCTGCGGCACCGAGCCCGAGAAGCGCGACCTTGAGCAGTGGTACTTCAAGATCACCGAGTACTCCCAGGAGCTGCTCGACGACCTGGAGAAGCTCCCCGGCTGGCCCGAGCGCGTCAAGCAGATGCAGGCCAACTGGATCGGTCGCTCCGAGGGTGCCGAGGTCGACTTTACCCTGTGCGACCAGGATGGCGAGCCCATTGAGGGCGACGAGGGCAAGATCACCGTCTTTACCACGCGTGCCGACACCCTCTTTGGCGTCTCCTTTTTTGTCCTGGCTCCCGAGTACGCTCGTCTGCACGAGCTCGTCGAGGGCACGGAGTATGAGGAGGCCGTCACCAAGATCGTCGAGGACTCCAAGCATATCTCTGCCGTCGAGCGTGCCCAGGGCACCCTCGAGAAGCACGGTGCCTTCACGGGCCGCTATGTGGTAAACCCCGTCAACGGCGAGAAGGTCCCCGTGTGGGTTGCCGATTATGTCGTTGCCGACTACGGCACCGGTGCCGTCATGGCCGTTCCCTGTGGCGACCAGCGTGACTTTGAGTTCGCCCGCAAGTATGACCTGCCGATCGTGCCGATCATCCTGGACGATGACGATCGCGCTGCCGTCGAGGCCAGCGGCGAGACCATCGATACCTTCCATGCCGAGACCGTCGACTGGGATTGCGCTCACGCTGCCGAGGGCACGCTCGTCCAGTCCGGCAAGTACACCGGCATGCGCGGCGGTAAGCACTCCGAGGGCGAGGCTGCGATCGTGGCCGACCTCGAGGCCATGGGCTGCGGTCGTCGCAAGGTCGAGTTCCGTCTGCGCGACTGGCTCATCAGCCGCCAGCGCTATTGGGGCAATCCCATCCCGGCCATCCACTGCGAGCACTGCGGCATCGTGCCCGTGCCCGAGGATCAGCTGCCGGTAACGCTGCCCGAGAACCTGGATCTGGGCGCCGGCGAGACCCTCGCCGAGTGCAAGGAGTTCTACGAGACCACCTGCCCGGTCTGCGGCCGCCCGGCCAAGCGCGAGACCGATACCATGGACACCTTCACCTGCTCCAGCTGGTATTACCTGCGCTATACCGATCCGCACAATACCGAGCTGCCCTTCTCCCGCGAGGCCGCCGACCGTTGGATGCCCGTCGATAACTACATCGGCGGTATCGAGCACGCCATTCTGCACCTGCTCTACAGCCGCTTCTTTACCAAGGCCCTGCGCGACCTGGGTCTGCTGAGCGTGGACGAGCCCTTCACCAACCTGCTGTGCCAGGGCATGGTCAAGGACGAGAACGGCGACACCATGTCCAAGTCCAAGGGCAATGTCGTGCCCCCGAGCTCGGTCATCGAGCCCTACGGTGCCGACACCATGCGTTTGGCGATCCTGTTTATCGCCCCGCCCGAGAAGGACTTCGACTGGGATCCCAAGGCCGTCGAGGGCGCCAACCGCTTTATCAAGCGCGCCTGGCGTATCGTTTGGCAGCTCGTCCAGTCCGGCGATGCTAACGTGGCCTTTGACAAGTCCGCACTCGACGAGGTTGCGATGAAGCTCTATCGCGAGCGTCACCGCACCATCGCCAAGTGTACCGAGGACTTCGATCGCGGCCAGTTCAACACCGCCATCTCGGCCGTCATGGAGCTCGTCAACGCGGCGAGCGCCTACCTCAACGCCACCGAGGGTACCGCCCGCGACAAGGCGCTGTGCTACGGCGTGGCTAAGGATATCGTGAGCGTCCTTGCCCCCATTTGCCCGTTCTGGGCCGATGAGCTGTGGCACGAGGCGCTCGGCTGCGAGGGCAACGCCTACACCGCCGCCTGGCCCGAGTTCGACCTGGCCGAGTCCGTTGAGGACACGGTGCAGATCGTGGTCCAGGTGCTCGGTAAGGTCCGCGGCCGCGTCGACGTTGCCCGCGATGCCTCCAACGAGGAGATGCAGGCTGCCGCCGAGGCCGCCGTCGCCAAGTGGCTCGAGGGCAAGACGGTCGTCAAGGCCATCTGCGTGCCCGGCAAGCTGGTCAACTTGGTGGCCAAGTAAGCGCTGCGCGCTTAGCTGACGCATAAAAGACGAGGGGCGATCCGGTTGGGTCGTCCCTCGTTTTGCATGTACCTGCCTAGGTGCCTTCGGTCAATTGTCCTATTCTTGTGGAGAAGCTGTGCGCACGCTGACCTGCAGGTTCGTACTGTGCTTGCACGTTTCCGCAGCTATTGGTATAGTTTGCTTGCAAATGAAGTTGTAATTGAAAGAAGTGGGGTTTCGGCCCCGCTTCTTTTTTGTATGGATGGAGGTGCCGCAATGGTCAAGACCAAGACCGAGCAGGCGATCATCGACGCGCTCGAGGCCGTCGCCCCCCAGCACGATGTCGACATCGTCGACGTTGAGCTCGTGGGTGCCACCAAGGCCCCCTGCGTGCGTGTGCGTATCGAGGGTGCCGAGGGTCAGAGCCTGTCGCTCAACGACGTCACGGCCAACACCAAGTGGGTCGGCGATGTGATTGAGGAGCTCGACCCCATCTCTTCGAGCTATACGCTCGAGGTGTCGAGCCCGGGTATGGCGCGCCCGCTGCGCCGCCCGTGCGACTTTGCCCGCTTTGTGGGCGAGAACTGCGAGCTCACCTCCACCGCCACCGAGGGCCGTCGCAAGTACGCCGGCAAGATTGCCGCCGCCACCGAGGCGAACGTGACCCTCGAGCTCGAGGACGGCGAGTCCGTCACCCTCGATTTCTCTGATGTTAAAAAGTGCAAGTTGAAGCCCACCTACGACTTCAAGCCCGCGAAGGAAGGAAAGTAAGATGGCAGCATCCGACATGATGTCCGCCCTGATGGAGCTTTGCCAGGAGAAGCACATCGACCAGCTCTACCTGATCGACCGCCTGGAGCAGTCGCTCGCCAAGAGCTATGCCGAGATCCTGCATCTTGAGTGGGGCGCCAAGGTGACCATCGACCGCACCACCGGCAAGATCTACGTCTACCGCCTGGAGCCGATCGACGATTCCATGGACGAGGAGGGCAACTTCACCGAGTTCGAGGAGATCGACGTTACCCCCAAGAACACGAGCCGCATCGCTGCCCAGCACGCCAAGGCCGAGATCAACGCCATCGTTCGCAACTCCGCCCGCGAGCAGATCTATGAGGAGTTCTCCGGCCGCATCGGTGACCTCATCAGCGGTACCGTGCTGCAGTCCACTCCCGACTTTACGATCGTTAAGATCCGCGAGGGCGTCGAGGCCGAGCTTCCGCACTTCGACCAGCGCCGTTACGAGAACGAGCGCAACGAGCGTCCGATGGGCGAGCGCTACCTGCACAATCAGCACATCAAGGCCGTGATCATCGACGTTCGCGACCCCAACTCCAACCTGCAGCCGGTTCGTGGCGAGCACAGCCGTCCGCCGATTGTCATCTCCCGTACCCACCCCGAGCTCATGCGTCGTCTGTTTGAGCAGGAGGTGCCCGAGATCTATGAGGGCACCGTCCAGATCAAGTCGATCGCCCGCGAGCCCGGCCAGCGCTCCAAGGTCGCCGTCCACTCGCTCGACGACCGTCTGGATCCCGTGGGCGCCTGCGTCGGCCCCAAGGGCAGTCGTGTTCGCGCTGTCGTGGGCGAGCTCCGTGGCGAGCGCGTCGACGTCATCCTTTGGGATGCCGATCCTGCCGTCTACGTTGCCAACGCCCTTTCGCCTGCCAAGGTCACCCGCGTCCTCATCGACGAGGAGAAGGCTTACGCCGGTGTCATCGTGCCCGACGACCAGCTGTCCCTCGCCATCGGCAAGGAGGGCCAGAACGCCCGCCTCGCCGCGCGCCTGACCGGCTGGCACATCGACATCAAGTCCGAGACCCTTGCCGCCGACATCCTCAAGAACGTTCCCGTTCACGAGGAGCCCGCCGCCGACCTGATCGGTGACGAGGAGGACGAGGACGTCCGCCGCTGCGAGTATGTGTCCGAGGACGGCATCCAGTGCCGCAACCAGGCTCGTCCCGGCTCCCGTTTCTGCGGTGTCCACGACACCGACGCCTTCGATGATGCGGAGGACCTGATCTAGCGCGCGGTCGCGCCGGGCGGGTCCCGGCGCGTCTCCCACGCTCGTTCAGTCTTTAGGCACCAAGGTGCCAGAAAGGGTAGGTGAAGTCATATGGCAAAAGTCCGTGTGTCCACCCTGGCCAAAGAGTTCGGCATGACCTCCAAGGAACTGATGGGTCATCTCGCCGATATGAAGATTCCCGCTAAGTCCGCTTCCTCCACCTTGGAGGACGCTTATGTCGCCATGGTCCGCAAGCAGCTCGCCTCGGTGATCGAGGCCCGCGCCCAGGAAGTCGAGGCCGCCAAGCAGGCCGAGGAGCAGGCAGCTGCCGCCGAGGAGGCCGCTCGCGCCGCCGAGGCCGAGCGCGAGCGCATCGCCGCCGAGAAGGCCCGCGAGGAGGAGCGTCGCCAGTTTGCCGCAGCCCAGGCTGCCGAGGAGGCTGCCCGCGCCGAGGCCGAGGCCAAGAAGAAGGCCGAGCAGGAGCGCCTTGCCCGCGAGAAGGAGGAGGCTGCCCGCGAGGCCCAGCGCCGCGCCGTTCCCGCTTCCGACTCCGGTTCGCGTTTCCGTTCGCTGCTCGACCAGATCGCCGCACAGGAGACCGTGCTCAAGGAGAAGAAGGACGCCGAGGACAAGGCCAAGGCCGAGCGCGCCGCAGAGCGCGGTAACCGTCGTGGCGGCAACAATGACCGCCGCGGTGGCCGTCGTAACGATCGCAACGCCTCCGACAACAACTCCGAGCGCAACGCCTCCGAGAGCCGTCCGCACAGCCATCGCACCAACGCCAGCAACAACGTCGCTGCCGGCATGGACTTCCCCAACCCCGATAAGCAGGGCAAGGGCAAGAAGCGCAAGGGCGGTCACAACAACGAAGAGGACCACTACAGCCGTATGGCTCGCGAGGCCGAGGAGTACAGCCGCGAGAAGGTGCTCGAGGAGGCTCGTGCTGCCGTCGAGGAGGCCTCTCGCGAGTCCACCGGTCGCCGCAAGAAGCGCAAGGAGAAGCGCGAGCGCGAGGCTGCAAAGGCTCAGGAGGAGCGCAAGATAGAGGAGGCATTGGCCCAGGGCGTGAACCCCGAGGACCTCGATGCCATCAAGGTCTCCCAGGGCGTTACCGTCCAGGAGCTTGCCGAGGCGCTCGACGTTCCGGCCAACGACATCATCAAGCGCCTGTTCCTGCTTGGTACGCCGCTCACCATGACGCAGTCCATGTCCGACGACCTCGTCGAGCTCGTCGCCGACGACCTGGGCCGCCAGATCAAGATCATCACCCCCGAGGAGGAGAACACCTTCTCGTTCTACGACGATCCCGCCGACCTTAAGCCGCGCGCCCCGGTCGTCACCGTCATGGGCCATGTCGACCACGGCAAGACGTCGCTGCTCGACGCCATCCGTCACACCGGCGTTGCTGCCGGCGAGGCGGGCGGCATTACGCAGGCTATCGGCGCTTCGCAGGTCATGATCAACGACCGCAAGATCACCTTTATCGATACCCCGGGTCACGCCACCTTTACGGCTATGCGTGCCCGTGGCGCCAAGGTGACCGACATCGTCATCCTGATCGTCGCCGCCGACGACGGCGTCATGCCCCAGACGGTCGAGTCTATTAACCACGCCAAGGCTGCCGGCGTACCCATCGTCGTTGCCGTCAACAAGATAGATAAGCCGGGCGCCAACCCCGACCGTGTGCGTCAGGAGCTCACCGAGTACGGAGTCATCCCCGAGGAGTGGGGCGGACAGAACATGTTCGTCAACATTTCGGCCAAGCAGAAGATCGGTATCGACGAACTTCTGGAGACCGTGCTGCTCCAGGCCGACGTGCTCGAGCTCAAGGCCAACCCGGACACCTTTGCCTCCGGCAACGTCCTCGAGGCCAAGCTCGACAAGGGCCGTGGCTCGGTCGCTACCGTGCTCGTGACCCGCGGTACCTTGCACGTGGGCGATACGCTGGTCGCCGGCCTTACCTACGGCCGCGTCCGCGCCATGCTCGACCCCAAGGGCCGCGCCGTCACCGAGGCCGGTCCCTCCGACGCCGTCGAGATTTTGGGCCTGCAGTCCGTGCCCAACGCCGGCGATGAGTTCCGCGTGTTCGAGGACGAGCGCGAGGCACGTGCGCTGGCCGACGAGCGTTCGCTCAAGGCCCGTATCGAGGAGCAGAGCCGCGTCAAGCACGTCACGCTCGAGAACCTCTTCGAGACCATCGCCGACGCCGAGGTCAAGGAGCTCAACCTGATCATCAAGGCCGACGTCCAGGGTTCCATCGAGGCTCTTCAGGACTCGCTCGACAAGATGGATCAGTCCGAGGTCCGCATCAACACGATCCACTCCGCTGTCGGCGCCATCAACGAGACCGACGTCGTCCTGGCCGACGCCTCCAACGCCATCATCATCGGCTTTGGCGTCCGTCCCGACGGTAAGGCCCGCTCCGCTGCCGAGCGCGAGGGCGTCGAGATCCGTTGCTACGACGTTATCTACAAGTGCCTCGAGGAGCTCGACGCCGCCCGTATCGGCATGCTCAAGCCCACCGAGGTCGAGGTCGCCACGGGTACCGCGACCGTCCTGGACACCTTCAAGGTGCCCAAAGTCGGTATCGCCGCCGGTGTCCGCGTCGAAGAGGGCGAGATCGCCGCGACCGATTCCGTGCGCCTGGTGCGCGACGGCATCGTGGTCTTCAACGGCAAGATCGCCTCGATGCGCCACTACAAGGA
>CABUVB010000090.1 GCA_902494815.1 uncultured Collinsella sp.
CACTGGAACACGAGCCGGAGGCAGGTAAGATTGAAGGGCCTGACCCCGGAGGAGTTCCGGAATCAGGCCCTCGCGGCCTAGTCGCTATTTAGGGCGTCCAAGATTTGGGGCGCAGTTCAAAGTCGTGCGGGCTTTTCTTTTGGCAACCGAACGAACGGTTTGAAGTTCGTGGCACAGGTAATCGGGTTGAGGGGAAATGGGGCCATGCAGCGGCTCTCAGAGCACCTGCCACACTCCCCTACGAGCTCCGTTGCCGCAGCGGCAAGACCGGTGCAGAAATCTGAAATAGCCCTACCCTCGAGCCGTATCTACAAACCCTGAGCGAAGGGAGCCGCATATGCATGCAGCGGCAATTAACCTTCGGGGGGGGGTATCTCCTAGAGGTACTCTTCTCCGAGGGCAAAGTGTCATCGAGTACGTCCTGATCATCGCGATCATCGGCCTGGTCATCGTGTTCGCGGGACCCGGCGTGGCGGGGGCCATCCGAAACCAGTTCAACTTGGTCGGCAATACGGTGAACAACGGGACGACCGGCGGCGTAGAGGGAGGCGCGTCCGGTGGAGGCTCCGCCGGGGCCGATTCCGCGACCGTCCAGGCGGCCGTCGCCAAGGACGCGAAGGACTGGACGCTCGAGGAGCAGAAAGCGGTTGCCGAGGACATCGCCTCCAAGGGCGAGGCATCGCCGGCGTACGCCAAGGCAAAGGCCGCGATGGATGCGGGAACGAAGTTCTCGATGAAGCTGACGGACGGACAGACGCTCGAGTACCGTATCATCGGCATCAACCACGACGACTTGGCCGACGGCACCGGCAAGGCGGGACTGACGTTCCTCACCACCTCGACGGATATTTCGTCCCGCATGAACGCCATGAAAACCAGCGATGGCGGATGGGAGGCATCCGAACTCCGTGCGAAGATGAATTCGGGCGAGATCTGGAACCTGATGCCCGCCGATTTCCAATCCAAGGTTAAATCGGTTAGGAAGCTCACGAACAACGTCGGCGGCGGTAACGCGAACAAGAATGCCGCCGTGACGGCTACCTCCGACAAGCTGTTTCTGCTCAGCTACTCCGAGATCGTCCCCACCTCCTATTGGGCTTCCGACTACCCCTGGAGCTCCTCCGAGGGAACCCAGTACGAGGCCTTCAAGGGCAAGGTGATGAATAGCTATTCGGACAACCCTGCCATTGCCAGTGGCAGCTATTGGTGGGAACGTTCGGTGCGTCCGGACCACTCTACGTTCTTCCTCCGTGTCCACGCCGGCGGCGATCCGGCGATCAGTGACAATGCGACGGTCTCGAATTGCGTCCGCCCCGCCTGGTGCTTCTAGCCTCAGCTGTTAAGCCCGCACAGGCTGTGCGGGCTTTTCTTTTGGCAACCAAACGAACGATTCTCGTCTTGAAGCATAGTTGTCGGGTTGAGGTGAAATGGGGTCATACAGCGGCTCTCAGAGCGCCCGCCGCACTCCCCCGCCATTACCCCTGCGGCGTCCTCGTATAGAGCCCGTCCCGCTTGGCGTTTCGTTGCAGCAGCCCACTTGTCCACCGATCAAGTGAACTACTGGAATAAATACAGCGACACGCTTGTTCACTATAGTCGCTATATCTGTGTAAATCGCCGCGATAAATACAGCCCGTACTCGGCTGTATACCAGCTACGCGTATGTAGATTCACATCGCGTTAATAAATCGGCTCAAGCGCGTGCAAAACGCGCAAGTAGCCGCAAAAGGCGATTATCGCGTAGGTAGATTTTTGGCACCCTGTTGATTAATCAAAATTAAGCAATTGCTTAAAACAAAAAAGGTCAGGCACTAGGTGCCTGACCTGCAAACTTCTGGTCGGGACGACTGGATTCGAACCAGCGACCCCTTGACCCCCAGTCAAGTGCGCTACCAAGCTGCGCCACGTCCCGAAGCTTTTGTTTGTTGCTCTGCTCTCGCTCGCAACAGGGAGTATATTAACCCGAAACTTTAGACTTGTGCAAGAACTTTTTTACAATTTTTGAAGCAAGTCCAAAATTGTATCTGCGAGCTGGGGTTTTGTTAGTACGGGAAGTTCTTGCGTACCCGTTGTGCTCACAATCCAGGCCTTGTTGGTGTCGGTCCCAAAGCCCGAATCGGTGCGTGAGACATCGTTGGCGATTATTACATCGCACCCCTTGCGGGCCAATTTGCGCTCTGCGTACTCGACAACGTTATCGGTCTCGGCCGCAAATCCGATCACGCATCGCTCGCCCTTCTGGCGCGAGAGCTCGGCCAAAATATCGACCGTCTCGACCAGTTCGATGCGATCCAGGCGCTCGTTGGCCTTTTTGAGCTTATGGTCCGCAGGGGCCGCGGGGGTGTAGTCGGCGACGGCGGCCGCACAAATTGCCGCATCGGCCGTCTGGAAGGCGCTCAGGGCCGCCTGGAGCATCTCTGCGGCGGTCTGCACGCGCACGCACTCCACGCCGCAGGGCACATCGAGTGATGTCGGTCCCAACACGAGCGTGACCGCAGCGCCGCGGCGTGCGGCCTCCCCCGCCAGGGCGATGCCCATCTTGCCCGAAGAGCGGTTGCCAATGAATCGCACGGGGTCGATCGGCTCGTGCGTGGGACCGGCGGTAATTACGATGCGCTTACCCGCCAGGTCCTGTGGCGCGGGGTTGAGCACCTCACAGACAGCCTCTACGATGTCCTCGGGCTCGCTCATGCGTCCCGTGTCCACGTCGCCGCAGGCAAGGTAGCCGCTGCCCGGACCCACCACATGGACACCGCGCTCGCGCAGCGTGGCCATGTTGGCCTGCGTCGCCGGCGCCTTCCACATGCCGTTGTTCATAGCGGGTGCGATCACGATGGGTCGCGGCGTCGCAAGCAGCGTGGTGGAGATGAGGTCATCGGCGACGCCGTTGGCCATCTTGGCGATGATATTGGCCGTCGCGGGCGCCACGACCACCAGATCGGGCTCCTGCGCCAGCGAAATGTGGTGGATGGGGTCGGAGGGATCGTCGAATAGGCCCACCGCGACCGGCTCATTGGTGAGTGCGCGGAAGGTAAGCGGCCCCACAAACTCGGTGGCATGCTCGCTCATAACGACCTTGACGCGCGCGCCGCGCTTTTGCAGCAGGCGCACGATATTGCACGACTTATAGGCGGCGATCCCGCCGGTAATGCCCAGCAGGATCGTATTTCCCTCAAGTTGCATTGAATTGTTGGGTGCCGCCATCGTTTAAGCTTCCTTGCTCGGGAGCACCAGGAGGCGGTGGCAGTACGGGCAGTGCGTAATCTCGCTACCGTCGTGGTTCAGGTCGCTCATGGACGATGCCTGCAGCGCGGTGTGACAGACCGTGGGGATGTTGCCCTGGATGGTCTCGACGGCCAGGCCGCGGAACTGCTTGAGCAGACGCTCGTAGTCGGTGAGCACGTCGGCCGGCAGCGTGGCAGCAAGCGCGGTGCGCTCTTTAGTGGCGGCGTCAATCTGAGCCTGAAGGTCGGCAGCCTTGGCGCGGGCGGCCTTGGTATCGGCCTTCACGCCCTCCTCGAACTTGGCGATGATTGCCTGCGCGCGGGCCTCGCGCTCGAGCGCCTCCTTATGGGCGACAACGACGTCCTTGCGGGTGTGCTCAATCTTGTCCAGACGCTTGGCCAGGGTGGCGAGTTCATTCTCCAGGTCCTGAACCTCGCGGTAGTCGGAGCCGTCGACATGGCGCTTCTTGGCAGCCTCGATGGCGTTGTTGGTCTGAATCTCGGTGGTGTTGAGATCGTCGAGCTCAATGTCCAGATCCTTGCGCTGGGCGTAGAGCTTGGTCATCTCGGACTTGAGCTTCACATAGGTCTTGCGCTTGGAAGCGAGCTCCTTGAGCTCCGGCATATTGGCAAGTTCGCTCTTGTTGCGGGCGAGCTCCAAATCGATCTGTTGCAGCTTGAGTAGCGTAGCGCCGGCGCTCATAAGTTCTCTCCTTTTGTCACAGTCCACCATTGGCAAGGGTTCAGTATTTTAATCGCATGACGGGGGTCGACCCCGGCGTCAACTGCAGAGTTCATCAATATATCAACGAACGGTTCCTCAGAGCGGTCGTGGCCGAGCAAGATCACCGACAGCCCGCGCAAGGCAAGGTCTTGCGCCACGTGGTAGCCCGCCTCGCCCGTCACGACAACATCTGCGCCTGCGGCGATGGCGAGCTCTCCAAAGTCGCCCAGGGAGCCGCCCAAAATGGCGACGGTGCGGCACGGACGATCGGCTTCGCCCCACACACGCGGGTCGCTGCCGAAGGCCGTGGCAGCACGGGTGGCAAGATCGCGCAGCGTGCACGGGTCGTTGAGCGTTGCAAGCGCGCCCAGGCCGGTTGCCTCGGGGTCGTCCGCGTGCTCCAGTGAGCTCACGGGTGCGGCACCCAGCAGCTCGCTCAGGCAGACACGGGCTTCGTGCGAGCGGTCCAGGTTGGTGTGGAGCGATATGATGCTCACGCCGCAACGGGCCGCCTCATAGAGTGCCGCGCTGCACTGGGGGCGAGTGGCATCCGCTGGACAAAAGGCCTCGGGCGCCTTGATGTATATGGGATGATGCGTCAGCAGCACGTTGGCGCCGGCTTCTTGGGCGCGGCGAACATTAGCTTCGGTCGCATCGAGCGCGCAGGCAACGCCGGTGATCTCTGCAGCGGGATCTCCCACAGATAACCCAACATGATCCCAGCCCTCGGCATCCGCCTTGGGATAGCGCGCCAGCAGCGCACGTTCAAGCTCGGCGACGATCATACAGCACCCACGATAGAGAGCAGCGTCTGGGCAAATTCATCCAGGTCGGCGGGGTCCACGCGGTCATCGAACGAGATGCGCAGCGCACCCAATGCCTGCTCGCGGCCAATACCCATGGCGCTGAGCACGTGGCTCGGGTCCATGCTTCCGCTCGAGCAGGCAGATCCGGCAGAAACCTCAAAGCCGGCGGTATCGAGTTTGATGATGAGCTCTTCGGAATCCATGCCGTCAATGTAGATCGACACCATGCCGGGCAGACGGTCGGCCCGCGTGTAGTCGCCCATCGTGGCGTGAATGCGAGGATGGGCCGTAAGCGTGGCGTAGAGCTTGTCTGAAAGGCCTTGCAGCGTCGCGCGCTCCTGCGCCACGTTGGGTGCCAGTGTGCTGGCGGCAGCGGCGAAGGCAAGCTGCGTGCGCAGGTCCTGCGTACCGGCACGACGTCCAGCCTCCTGTCCGCCGCCAAAGATGCGCGGACGCAGCGGCGTGCGGGTCTTAACGTAGAGCGCGCCGGATGCCACAGGACCGCCAATCTTATGGGCAGCGACGGACATGGCATCGACGCCCAACTCGGCGGCATCGAGCGGAATGTGCAGATACCCCTGGATGGCATCGGTGTGGAACAGGGCGCCCACGGTATGCGCGGCCGCGGCAAGCTCGCGGATGGGCTGCACCACGCCGGTCTCGTTGTTGGCGACCATAATGCTCACGAGCGCCACGTCGTCGCTGAGCAAGTCGCTCAGTGCGGCGGGTTCGATGTAGCCCGCACGGCAGGGCTGCACCAGGTCGACGCTAAACCCGGCGGCACGCAGCAGCGGCAGGTTGTCCAGAATCGAATCGTGCTCGATGGCCGAAACGATTACACGATCGCGCTTGCGATCGCGCTGACGAGCGCCCTCGGCAAGACCGAGCAGCGCCAGCTGGTTGGCTTCGGTGCCGCCGTTGGTCAGTACAATCTCGGACGGGCGGACGCGCGCGCCAAAGCTGCGGGCGATCTCGCGACGTGCAACCTCCAGACGCGCGGCGGCTTTGCGGCCAAGCGAGTGTAGCGAGTTGGGGTTGACGCCGGCAAGCTCGCTGTCGTCGTACTCGCGCTGCGCAAGGAGCGCCTCGGCGCGCACGGGCGTCGAGGCGGCATAGTCAAGATTCACGGGTATGCGGTTTTGACCTGCGGTCATAAGGGTTTATGCCTCCTGTGCGGCCTCGTTGCCCAGCTTCTGCAGCAGCGTAACCTCGGCAGCGGGATCTTCGGACTTAAATACGGCGGAACCGGCCACCAGGACATTTGCGCCGGCCTTGACGACCTCGGCGATGTTTTTGGAAGAGATGCCGCCGTCGACCTCGATCATGGGCGACACGCCGTGGCGCTCGCACATGGCCTTGAGCTCGTGGAGCTTAGCGATGGTGCCCGGGATAAAGCTCTGGCCGCCAAAGCCCGGGTTCACGCTCATGAGCAGCACCATATCGACGACGTCGATGATGCTCTCGAGTACGCACACGGGGGTGGCGGGGTTGAGCACCACGCCAGCCTTGACGCCGCGCTGCTGCAGATGGGTGAGCGTGCGGTGCAGGTGCGTGGAAGCTTCGTAGTGCACGGTGATCATGTCGGCACCGGCGTCGGCATACCAATCGACTGTCTCGTCGGGGTTCGACACCATCAGGTGCGCGTCGACCGGTACATCGGTAGAGCGCTTGACGGCCTTAAGGATGTCGACGCCAAAGGTGAGGTTGCCGGTAAAGTGACCGTCCATAACGTCGAAGTGCACGTAGTCGGCACCGGCGATCTTGTCGAGCTCGCCCGTGAGGTTGGCCATGTCGGCCGAAAGGACGGACGGAGCGATTTTGATGGAACCCATGGTAGTAGCCTTTCTGCGCTAGTCGGTGAGTCCGTAGAACTCTTGAGAGGGGACGCGGTCGGTAAGAATCTCGAGTGCCCTATCCAAAGTAACACCGTTGTAGAGCGTTTGCTCCACGGCAAAGGTGAGCGGAATGTCTACGCCCAGTGAACGGGCAAGTTCGCTGACGCTGCGGGCCGCGACGGCGCCCTCGACAACCATATGCGTGCGCGTCTGGTACTCGTCGAGCGAAACGCCGTGGGCAAACTCGTAGCCAAAGGTGCGGTTGCGCGAATGCTCCGAGGTACAGGTGGCAATGAGGTCTCCCATGCCGGCAAGTCCCATGCAGGTCATAGCTTGACCGCCGCGGGCGTGCACCAGACGGCTGATCTCGGCTAGGCCGCGCGTCATGATGAGGGCGAGCGTGTTGTCGCCCGCGCCGGTGCCGGCGGAGATGCCGCACACGATGGCGATGACATTTTTCATGGCGCCGCAGACCTCGACACCGGTCATGTCCTGCGACAGGTAGATGCGGAAGGCCGTGGACAGGAGCAGGTCCTTAAAGGCCTCCCCTATCTGCGGATCTTCGCTGGCGATGACGGCGGCAGAAAGTCCGCCGCGGCAAATCTCCTCGGCATGGTTGGGGCCCGAGAGGGCCGCCACGCGCGCCTCGTTGCCGATCTCGCTGGCGATGACCTCGCTCATGAGCAGGCCGGACTCGGGCTCAATGCCCTTGGTGAGGCAGAGCACCGGGGTATCGGCGGCGATAAAGGGCG
>CABUVB010000091.1 GCA_902494815.1 uncultured Collinsella sp.
AAATCAGGATTTGAGCCGTTTTTATTTGTTGATGTTGCGTAACCAACAGCGAGCGGGCCGCAAGTGCCCCAGGTTGCCGTGAAAGAGGAGCGACGCGTACTTCGGTACGCGAGCGACGGCTTGAACGGCAAGATGGGGTGCTTGCGACCCGCGCAGCGTCGAGCAGTTACGCGGTTTGGAAAACCGCGTAACGATCTAGTCGCGCGTCAGCTTACGGTGAATACGATGCGGCTGGGCTGCATCCTCGCCCAGGCGCTCGATGCGGTTGGCCTGATAGGCCTCGAAGTTGCCCTCAAACCAATACCAGTTGCCCGGGTTCTCGTCGGTGCCTTCCCACCCCAGGATGTGCGTGGCGACGCGGTCCAGGAACATACGGTCGTGGCTAATGACCACCGAACAGCCCGGGAACTCGAGCAGCGCCGCCTCGAGCGAGGACAGCGTCTCGACGTCGAGGTCGTTCGTGGGCTCGTCAAGGAGCAGCAGGTTGCCGCCCTGCTTGAGCGTGAGCGCCAGGTTCAGACGGTTACGCTCGCCACCGGAGAGTACGCCAGCGCGCTTCTGCTGGTCCTGGCCCTTAAAGCCAAAGCTCGCCACATAAGCGCGGCTGGGAACCTCGGTCTCGCCCACCATCATGTGGTCCAGGCCATCCGAGACGACCTCCCACAGGTTCTTATCGGGGTCGATGCCGGAACGGTTCTGGTCGACGTAAGAAATCTTGACGGTCTCGCCCACCTCGAGCTCGCCCGAAGTAAGCGGCTCCAGACCCACAATCGTCTTGAACAGCGTGGTCTTACCGACACCGTTGGGGCCGATGACGCCCACGATGCCGTTGCGTGGCAAGGTGAACGAAAGGTCGTCGATGAGCACACGGCCATCGAACTCCTTGTGCAGGTGATGGGCCTCGAGCACCTTGTTGCCCAGACGCGGGCCCACAGGGATGCGGATGTCGGTCCAGTCGAGTTTCTGGCTTGCGCGGGCCTCGGCCTCCATCTCCTCGTAGCGAGCCAGACGAGCCTTGTTCTTGGCCTGGCGAGCCTTGGGCGAGCTGCGTACCCACTCGAGCTCGGCCTCCATGCGCTTGGCGAGCTTGGCGTCGCGGTTGCCCTGCGCCTCGATACGGGCGGCCTTGGTCTCCAAATACGTGGAGTAGTTGCCCTTGTAGGGATAGAGGTGGCCGCGGTCGACCTCGCAGATCCACTCGGCAACGTTATCCAGGAAGTAGCGATCGTGCGTGACGGCAAGCACCGCGCCCTGGTAGTTGTGCAGGAAGTGCTCGAGCCACAGGATCGACTCGGCGTCCAGGTGGTTCGTGGGCTCGTCGAGCAGCAGCAGGTCGGGAGCCTCGAGCAGCAGCTTGCACAGGGCCACGCGACGGCGCTCGCCGCCGGAAAGTACGTTGACCGGCATGTCGGAATCGGGCAGCTGCAGGGCGTCCATGGCCTGGCCGAGCTTGGAATCGATATCCCAGCCGTCGGCGGCGTCGATCTCGTCCTGGAGCTTGCCCATCTCGGCCATGAGGGCGTCCATGTCGCAATCCGGGTCGCACATCTCCTCGCCGATCTTATTGAAGCGATCGACCTTGGCGATCATTTCGCCAAACGCCATGCGCACGTTCTCGATGACGGTCTTGTCGTCGTCGAGCGGCGGCTCCTGCTGCAGGATGCCCACAGTGTAGCCGGGGGTGAGCCTGGCATCGCCGTTGGAGACCTCCTCGATGCCGGCCATAATCTTGAGCAGGGTCGACTTACCCATGCCGTTGGGACCCACGACGCCGATCTTGGCACCGGGGTAGAAGCTCAGGGTCACGTCGTCAAGGATTACCTTGTCGCCATGGGCCTTGCGAGCCTGATACATCTGGTAGATAAACTCCGCCATATGTCTGTTCTATCCTTTCTACCTGCTGTTTCCCTATTCTTGATTCGCTTTAGTGGAAACGAAATGAGGGAACCAGCTCTGAAACGTAACGAAAAAGGGGCATGGTTGCCCACACCCCCTAATACTACCTGGGAAAAGTCCCCCGGAACATACTATGAACTGCATACGCTAGTTTTCCGCAACCTTAACGAGCGGCTCGCTGCGATTTGCGCCACAACAGATACGAGTAGACGTAGACGGCTCCAACCGAACCAAACGCCAGAACCGCAATCACCGCGGCGACGACTTCACTCGAAAGCACGCTGCCTGCCACGCCCATCACAATCAGGCCAATACCCAGCACCATAAAGCAGGCGCCGCCAAAACGCTGAGTACGGCGCCAGTTCTCGGGATCGGCAAGCGCCCAAGGTGTCTTGATACCGAGCGTATAGTTCTGCTTCACACGCGGCAAGTAGTTGCCTACGCCGATGAATAGCAAACCGACAACACCGGAAATCAGCACGTTAACCGAACCGACCGCCGGCACCACGCCCCAGACCGTAAGCTCTCCCAGCCAGCTTATGGCGCACATGAACAAGGTGAAGGCGATTACGAAGCCCTGGTAGAACTTGCCCGAGGTTCGATATGCCTCACCTTTGGGGTCGATGCGCGGCACCATGCGGAACATTGCGAGAAGCGCCAGAGGCAGCACGCCGAGCGCGGAGGCCATCCAGCTAGGACCCCAACCGTCGACGGCGCCGTTCGCGCCCCAGTGCGTGGGAATCTGCGCAGGCAAGCTCGGCATCACCATGAGGTGCGCTACGACATTGGCGACGCACAGAGCGACCAGCGCAATCCACACGCGCGACGATACCCCCGTGGGGTGAATGCCCTTGTTTTCGTTATTCATCCTTATCACCTTCAGTGTTTGTAAAGCCCATAAACCAGCCAATTAAATCCTGCATGACGGTGGTGTTTAAGCTGTATACGATGTTTTGGCCATGGCGCTCGTCGGTCACCAACCCGGCGTTTTTGAGCGTCGCCAAGTGATGGCTCAGCGACGGCTTACTGATATCGAAATGCTCGGCAAGCTCCCCCGCCGTGCAATTGCCCTCGCGCAGCAACTCCAAAATGCGCCGTCGCGTTGGATCGGCAAGCGCCTTAAAACCCTCTCCCGGCATAAGACCTCCTTTCATCATCTCTCATGACGTGCACACTATACTCAATATTTAGATGTTTGTCTAACTATCTAACCGCATTGCTTCAAACCACATCAAAGCAAACGCCATCGCAACCTATGGGCGATTACCTATAATGGCGATAGCTAAAACACGACCGACTCCCCATCGGAGGATATCTATGACCGAAACCGCAGCTGCAACTCCCATCGAGACACGCGACACCAAGCTCGAGATTATCATGGGCCGCGAGGCACTCGATAAGCTCGCCGATGCTACGGTGCTAGTGCTCGGCTGCGGAGGCGTGGGCTCCAACTGCTGCGAGGCACTCGCCCGCGGCGGCATCGGTCATTTCGTCATTCTGGACAAGGACATCATCGCGCCCAGCAATATCAATCGCCAGGCCATCGCCTTTCACAGCACCGTCGGCAAGCGCAAGGTTGACGTGATGGAAGCCATGATCCACGACATCAATCCCGCCGCTGCCGTCATCAAGCGAACTGAATACTTGCTGAGCGACAACATCGATGATTTCTTCGCGAGCGTTTTGGAGCAGACGGACGGCAAGCTCGACTACGTCGTCGACGCCATCGACACCATCTCGGCCAAGCTCACCATTGCCAAATATGCTCAGGACCACGACATTCGTTTGGTTAGCTCCATGGGCGGGGCCAACAAGCTCCATCCCGAGTGCCTCCGCTTTGCCGACATTTTCGATACGGTACGTGACCCCATGAGCCGCATCATGCGCAAAGAATGCAAGAAGCGCGGAATCAAGAGCCTGCATGTACTGTTTAGCTGCGAGGAATCGGTTAAGACACAGCCCCGCGACCCTTCCAACATCCACGAGCGCACCGAGCTGGGAACCGCCAGCTTTATGCCGCCCATCATGGGCCAGATGATTGCCGGCGAGGTTATCCGCCAGATCAGTGGCCGCGGTACCGAGCGCGTGCGCGCCGATGGCCAGCGCTTGGACTAGCGGAGCGCGCCGAGATGGAGCCCCGATTATTTGATGCACATTGCCATCTTGATTTAATGGCTCACCCGGACGCTGTTGCCGATGAGGCAACGGCGCTGGGCTTGGGTCTATTTGATTGCGGCGTCGATCCACGCGACTTCGCTAACGCACATGGACGAACCCGTCGCCCTCCTACCGTCATCAAGGGCATCGGCCTCCATCCCTGGTGGCTCGCCGACGAGCGATGCGGCAACGCAGAAATTGACCTACTCTGCCAAATTGCCGCGCAAGAACGTTTTGTTGGCGAGGTCGGGCTCGACTTTTCCGCTCGTTTTGCCGGAAGTGAGCCGCTACAAATACAGGCATTTGACCGGCTCTGCGATACACTCGTGCAGTGCCCTCTTGCCGGGCGCGTGATATCAATTCACGCCGTTCGTTCAGCAGGAGCCGTACTGGACGTCCTCGAATCGCATGGACTACTCATCCCAAACTCCGACTCCCCCGTTATCATCTTCCACTGGTTTAGCGGCACTTCGGACGAACTCGTCCGCGCGCGTAATGCGGGCTGCTATTTTTCCGTCAACGAACGCATGCTCGCCACCAAGCGCGGTCGCGAATATGCCCGACAGATTCCACTCGACCGTCAACTGCTCGAGACCGATGCGCCAGCCGAACCAAACATAGAGACAAGCGCGCAGTCGCTCATCAAATCGCTCACAAGGACCTCGATGCGCATTGCCTCACTCAAAAACTGTGACGCAAAGCGCATCGAGTCGGCAGTTTTAGCAAATGCGCACTATGTTTTTGACCTTCGCTAACCCCTGGTGTGCAAAAAATGCCAAATATGAGTACTGCTACCGAAATGGATACATTTCTTTTAACTTTCCAACCGCCAGAATAATCCTCGATTGTCCGCTAATTAAAGCTTTTACAGTCATTCATCCTGCGTTTTCGCAAATCTTAAACCCCTCAAGACGCTCAAATCACGTCTGAAGGGGTTGATTTTGCTGCGACTAAATTAGTCACAGTACTCATATTTGGCATTTTTTGCACACCGGGTCCCGAGGAGGCGCCTGCACCTCCCCGGGACCGCTCGGCTATTCGACGATTGGTGCTCCGTGGCCCCAAGAGCCTTCCATGCCGCACACGGTCGAGGCAAACCCGGCAGCAAAGTCGAGCGCACGCTCGATGGCCTCGGCACCATCCTCACCACGCTTGGCGGAATCGAGATAGCACATCAAAAACGAAGTGAGGAACGAGTCGCCCGCCCCCATGGTGTCCTTCATGTCCGTTACCGGCTTAGCCAGCTGGCGGTAATAACGCTCGCCGTCGTAAGCAATGCAGCCCTCGGCGCCCGCCGTAGCCGACACAAAACGCGGACCCAGGCCCTTCACCCATGCCAGACGCTCGCGAATCTCGTCCTCGCTCGCGGCATCCGCCGCACTAAAGAAAGCAAAATCGACGTAGGGCGCAATCTGCTCGTAGTACTCGTCGGTGGAGTCGTCCGAAAAGTCAAAAGAGACCGTGACGCCCGCAGCCTTCAGCTTGGGCAGCTCGCGCTCGGTAAAGCAATAGTTGCCCGAATGAACCACATCGAACTGCTTCATGTACGAAAGGTCAAAGCGATCGAGGACATAGCGCGCATCGCCACGGATACCGCCCTCGTTGGAGCCGAGGAAGACACGGTCACCGTCAACGACGGTCACGCGAGCCGCTCCGTTCTCGCCAATCATCTGCTCGCACTTGTCAAGCTCGATACCCTCATCCTCGAGGCTTGCAATGACATGCTCGGCAGCGACATCATTGCCAAAAATGCCCATGTATGCGGAGCGTGCGGCACCGCATTTCTTGGCATAAACGGCGAAGTTCACCGCATTGCCGCCGGGATACATGGTGTGGATATGCTCGTAGCGATCGACGACGTTGTCGCCAAATCCGAGCGCGTTAACGTAAAATGCCATGGCCTTTGCTCCTTCTAGTACTCGACAACACCCATATAGCGACGGAAATCGGGATCGTGATCAAACACCTTGCCGCGTGCAGCACGCAGCTCGCAGTTCATGGCGTAGAACAGCACCGGGTCCAGATAGGCACGGACGCTCGCCGGCACGGCTTCCATACCGTACTCCTTGGCATCGAGCACCATCAGCGTATCGGTATGCGTCTTAAGGAACGCCAGGGCGCGCTCGTCCATAGCACGGCACTCGCTGGAGCCCATCTGCAGGAAGTAAAAAACGCCATCCTGAGTAGCCTCGAAGGGGCCATGGAAGTACTCGGCAGAGTGGATGTAGCTGCAGTGCTGCCACTGCATCTCCATAAGAGAGCAGATAGCGAAACCGTAGGTCTGGCTAAAGTTGGGACCGCTACCCAGAATATAGAAGAACTCGTGCTCCTGGCAAAGCTTGGCAAAGCGATCGCCCAGCTCGGCATTTACCTTCTCGCGTGCCGGGGGAAGAATCTTATCCATCTCGGCGATACCGGCATACATATCGGCAAGATCGGCGTAGCCCTCCTGCTGATCGAGCAGCTCTGCCGCAAGCGACAGCGAAATGCCAGCGGGGACCTCGGCCTGCGGCACACCCTCGCCCCATGGGTAGACCCACGTGGTCCACTTGCCGGAGTCGATCTTGGATCCAGCGTTGTCGGTCTGGGCGATCACCGTAGCGCCGGCGGCAAGGGCAATCTCGCAGCCCTCGACGACCTCCGGGGTATTGCCACTGTGGCTGCAAGCGATGACCAGGGACTTCTCGCCCAGACGACGCGGACGCATAATGTCGAATTCACGTGCGGTATAGATATACGAAGTGAAGGTGGTTGCCTCGCGCTGCAGAAGCTCATGAGCCGGGATCAAATCGATCATGGAGCCACCGCAAGCAATCCAGTAGACGCTGTCGAACTTGCCCTTCTCGGCAATTGCCTCTTTGATCAGATCGTGTGCGTTCATATCCAGTTCCTTTCTTATTTGACCCGCAATCAATGACGTTGGTTGCGTAGCCGATAGTTGTTTTAGTCAATCAGATATTTCTCGAATGCGGCCATGTTCTTGGCATCTGCCGCGGCCGGGTCATCGTAGTAACGACCGTCCGTGATTTCCTGGCCCAGCATGCCGTCAAAACCATGGGCGTTGAGTGTGGCGACGAAGGCGTCCATATCGTGCTTGCCATCGCCCCACACCAGATGGCCATACGGGTCTCCGGCGATAAAGTTCATCTCGTGAATTGCCCCATCACCAAAGGCGGCAAACCAGTCCTCGAGCGTCTCGCCTGCAACGCCCATCGCGGTTGTATCAACCATGGGCTGTAAGTACGGGCTCGCGACCTCGTCAA
>CABUVB010000092.1 GCA_902494815.1 uncultured Collinsella sp.
CAATACAAAAAGGAGGTGCTCGGTTGAATCTGACCTTTGAGGGATTCTTAAAAGGCTATTGCCGAGAGCTATCCGGACAGCAGTCGCTGAGTTTTAGAAAATTGGTTGAGTGGGCGACGACGGATGCGCCGCGCGTGGCGGAGCCCCTGTTTTTGCTCGCTTTGGCACAGGGTAAAGCCGAATACGTTCTGGGCTTATCCGAGGGTTCGTGGATGGAAGAGGGTTACCGAGGCGTTTTGTCCTTGTACGCCCAAACGGGTAGCCTGGCATCTCTATGCGCCGAGGACAAACTTCCTAATCGTTATGCCAACGTTTGGCGTGCGTATAGAGCGGTGAAGGAAAAGCCAGTGGCGGACAGAAGGATCAACGCCCTGATGCGAAAAAGAACGTTGGGAGCGCTAGAGGAATCGGGCGTAACGCGCTACGGTCTCTGCCGCGATTTGAATCTGAATAAGGGAAACGTGTACGCATACTTAGCCGGTGATGACTCAAAGGTGAGCAGGGAGACGGCGCGCCGCATTATGGAATATGCGGAGGAGAGGGGCACCCAAGAAGGGGCCGGGCGCCCGGTGCGTATGGCGGGGTAAGATTGATCGCGGTTTTGATTGGTGCTCGATTGGGTTTGTTGGGCGGAGTTTATGTCTGCTATTGATATTGTGCTTGTTGTGATCGCCTTGGTGACGGTGGGGGTTGCTGTGGCTTGCGCCCTCCAGCTCAAGAGCCTGCGTGCCGAGCTGCGGGAGCGTGGCGACAGTAGCGCGGAAACGCTGGCAGCACTCGAGCAGGCCAACAACGCGCTCGATGCCCTGAACGTCGCGCTGGCCGAAACTCGCCGCACGGCCAATGCCATCGCGCAGCAGCAGACGACAGATGCGGCCGTGGAGCAGCAACGTTACCTGACCATCGCACGTGAGTTTTCGCAAGCTGGTGACCGGATGGATGACTTGCGCCGCGAGACGGTCCAACAGCTCGGCGCCAATCGCGAGGGCATCGAGCATCGCCTGGACAAGGTGCGCGAGACGGTCGATGCTCAGCTGGGCGCCATCCGCAAAGACAACAACGTACAGCTCGATCAGATGCGCGCGACGGTGGACGAGAAGCTCTCCCGCACGCTCAACGATCGCCTGTCGGCATCGTTTAAGCAGGTGAGCGACCAACTTGAGGCCGTGTACAAGGGCCTGGGCGACATGCAGTCCATCGCCACCGGCGTGGGCGATCTTAAGCGCGTGCTGGGCAATGTGAAGGCGCGCGGTATTTTGGGCGAGGTGCAGCTGGGTGCAATTCTGGCGGACATCCTTACACCCGACCAGTATCTGGAAAACGTCGCCACCAAGCCCGGCGCCTCGGAGCGCGTTGAGTTTGCCGTCAAGCTGCCGGTGGACGAGGGCGACCCCGTGCTGCTGCCGATCGACTCCAAATTCCCGGGCGACGCGTACGAGCATCTGCTCGACGCCCAGGAGTCGGGCGATGCGGAGGCCGTTGCCGCGGCACGCAAGACGCTCGATATGATGGTGAAGCGCGAGGCCAAGGACATCTGCGAAAAGTACCTGAGTGTGCCGGCAACGACCAACTTTGGCATCATGTTCGTGCCATTTGAGGGCCTGTACGCCGAGGTCGTCAGCCGACCCGGGCTCATCGAAACCCTGGGCCGCGACTATCACGTCAACGTTGCCGGTCCCAGCACCATGGCCGCCATTCTCAACAGCCTGCAGATGAGCTACCAGACGTTTAGGCTGCAAAAACGCACCGACGATGTACTGCGCGTGCTCTCCGCCGTCAAGGCCGAGCTGCCGCGCTATCAAAAGGCGCTGCGCCGCGCCCAGCAGCAGATCGAGACCGCGGGCAAAACGGTCGAGGGCATTATCACCACGCGCACCAACGTCATGGAGCGCAAACTCAAGGATATCGACGCGCTGGAAGATGCCGAGGAGGCCGACGAGATCTTGGGGCTCACATCCGCGGAGCTGCTCGCAGACCAAAAAGACGAGGACTAATTGCATCTGACGGCGGAGCGCCTGCGCAAGCACGGCGCGGGCGCTTTTCGCATCGCGCTTGTCTTAAGCGTGCTCTAATGTGCAACAATGGCGTTTCGCCCTATCAGACGCGAAAGGAAGCCCATGTCTCAGAGAAGCACCAGCCCGCTCAGCCGCTCCACCGTGCGCCGCACGCTGCAGCGGTTTTGGGGTGTCACGCGCACGCAGCCGCTGATTGTCTTTCTCTCGGTGTTCTCGTCGGCGGGCTACATCTTTTTGCTGACGTTTGCCAATACCTATGTGATGGCCCTCATTGTCGACCGCGTTCAAGCCGGTCCCGTGGCGGGTGACCAGGTGTTTGAGGTCTTCGGCCCCTATATCCTGGCGCTCGTACTCGTTAACCTGGTGGGTCAGATCCTCTCCAAGCTACAGGACTACACCGTCTACAAGCTCGAGATTGCGGGCAACTATCACCTGGCGCGCCTATGCTTCGACACGCTCTCCAACCAATCCATGACATTCCATACCAGCCGCTTTGGCGGATCGCTCGTGAGCCAGACGAGCCGTTTTATGAGCGGCTATACGGGGCTGGTCGACGTGACGGTGTATTCGCTCATCCCCACCATCACCTCGGTCATCTGCACGGTGGCGGCGCTCGCCCCGGTGGTGCCCACATTTACCGTGATCCTGGTGTGCATCATGGCCGTCTACATCGCGTTTGTCTGGCTTATGTACAAGCGCATCATGCCGCTTTCGGCCGCGACGTCCGCCGCGCAGAACAAGCTCTCGGGCGTGCTCTCCGACGCGGTCACGAACATCTTGGCCGTCAAGACCTGCGGGCGCGAGGACTTTGAACGCGATCTGTTCGACGCCGCCGATCGTGCCGCGCGCGACGCCGAGATGGTCTCGATGCACGCCATGATGCAGCGCAACTTTACGACCTCGGGCCTCATCGTCATCACCATGGCCGTGGTGAGTGTGTTCGTGGCGGGCGGCAACGCGTGGTTTGGCATCTCGGCCGGCTCGCTCGTCATGATTTTTACCTACACCTATAACCTCACCATGCGCCTGAACTACGTGAGTTCCATGATGCAGCGCATCAACCGCGCTTTGGGCGATGCGGCCGAGATGACGCGCGTGCTGGACGAACCGCGTCTGGTGGCAGACGACGAGAACGCTCCCGAGCTTAAAGTGACCGAGGGCGCGATTGATTTTGAGCACCTGAGCTTTGCGTACCGTGACGCTGTGGCGGGCGAGAGCGTGTTCGATGACCTGACACTTCATGTGGCGGCGGGCCAGCGCGTGGGCCTGGTGGGCAAATCGGGCTCGGGTAAGACGACGCTCACCAAGCTGCTGCTGCGCCTAGACGATGTTCAGGGCGGCCGCGTGCTCGTGGATGGTCAGGACGTCTCGCGCTGCACGCAGCAGAGCCTGCGCCGCCAGGTTGCCTACGTGCCGCAGGAGGCACTGCTGTTCCACCGCTCCATTCGCGAAAACATTGCCTACGGTCGTCCCGGCACCACTGATGAGCAGATTCGCGAGGCAGCGCGCCTGGCCAACGCCCTGGAGTTTATCGACCGCTTGCCCCGTGGCTTTGACACCATGGTGGGCGAGCGCGGCGTCAAGCTCTCGGGCGGCCAGCGTCAGCGCGTGGCTATCGCCCGCGCCATCCTAACCGACGCGCCGATTCTGGTGCTCGACGAGGCGACCTCTGCCCTCGACAGCGAGTCCGAGGCGCTGGTGCAGGAGGCGCTCGAGAACCTGATGCGCGGCCGCACCTCCATTGTGGTGGCGCACCGCCTGTCTACCGTGGCGGCGCTCGACCGCATTGTGGTGCTGGCCGATGGCGAGATCGTCGAGGACGGCACGCATGCGCAGCTCGTCGAGGCGGGTGGCGAGTACGCGAGCCTGTGGAGCCGTCAGACCGGCGCATTCTTGGAGGCGTAAGCGTCTCGGACGTGGGACAATTGTGCCCATAAGTTTATTGTGCCGTTGAGCCGAGGAGTCGTTATGCCACGCGAGACCAATGCCGCCAAGCGCGAGCGCGCCGTTGAGGTGTGTGAGCGCCTCAACCGTCGTTATGGCCCGGTCGAGTGCTTTTTGGACCACGAGAATCCCTTCCGCCTGCTGATCGCGGTGCTGCTCTCGGCGCAAACGACCGATGCGCAGGTCAACAAGGTGACGCCGCGGCTGTTTGCCCAGTGGCCCACGCCCGAGGCCATGGCTGGGGCGAGCGTGGCTGACGTGGCAGACACCATCAAGTCACTCGGCTTCTACAAGAGCAAAGCCAAGCATGCCGTCGAGGCCGCGCAGATGATCGTCGCCGACTATGGCGGCGAGGTGCCGGCCGACATGAAGGAGCTCGTGAAGCTGCCGGGCGTGGGACGCAAGACGGCGAACATCGTGCTCAACGTGGGGTATGGCATCGTGGAGGGCATTGCGGTGGACACGCACGTCAACCGCATTGCGCACCGCCTGATGCTGAGCCCCAAGACGCATGCCAAGGAGCCGCTCAAGACCGAGCAAGATCTGCTCAAGATTTTGCCGCACGAGTATTGGAAGTCGGTCAACCATCAGTGGATCACCTTTGGTCGCGAGATCTGCGATGCCCGCAAACCCAAGTGTGACGAGTGTCCGCTGGCAGATTTGTGCCCCAGCGTGCGCGTGGCGGGGTAGGGCGGAACGCATTTTCGTCTGGCGTTTTTTGCGGGGCTGGGTTTGCCCTTGAGCCGGAGTCCTCTCCATGCGCTACCATGACAGACAATGTATTTGACGTACGACCCGCCGAGCTTGCCCCGGCGGGCTTTTGGCGTTGCGATGCCGGAGGAACAGCATGCTCATTCACCGTATAGCCGCGCAGCTCTACACTGCCGAGGCGCTGCAGACCGTCGAGGCCGGACTCGATGCCGGCGAGGACGTGACGCTGGCCGTGTCGCAGTCGGGTCGCACGCTTATGGCGGCCGCTCAGTTTGCGCGCCGCCCGCGCCCCACGGTCTACGTTGTGAGTGGCGAGGATGCGGCTGATCGCGCCGCTCGTAGCCTTGCCGCCTACGTGGGCCTGGCGCATGTATGCCGTTTTCCTGAGCGCAAGGATTATCCGTGGCGCGAGCAGGTGCCCGACGACGCCGTGGTGGCGCAGCGCTGCGAGGCCCTGGGACGCATCGTGCGCGGGGACAACTGCATCATGGTTGCCTCGGCTCGCGCGTTGCTGCGCTGCGTGCCGCCAGTCGAGAGCCGCTACTGGGAGTCCACGACCTTTGCGGTGGGCGAGGAGATTCCTTTTGACGAGGTGCCGCAGCGTCTGGTGGGCATGGGCTACACCAATGCCGGCGCCGCCGACGCGCCCGGCCTGTTCCGCGTGCACGGCGACACCGTCGAGGTGTTCCCCGCACAGGAAAAGGCGCCCGTGCGCATCGAGTTTTTTGGCGATGAGATTGACCGCATCCGCCGCATGGTGAGTTCCACGGGGCAGACCATCGGCAACGAGGATAGTATCGAGATCTTCCCGTGCCGCGAGCTGGCGCTCACCGACGAGGCGGTCCACAACATGCATGTGGCGCTCTACCGCGCCAGCCAGGACGATAGCAAGCTAGCAGCGCTGCTCGAGATGGTGGATGCGCGCATCGTCACGCCCGAGCTCGACCGCTTTTTGCCGGTGATGTACGGCCAGACCGTGAGCCCGTTGGCGCACGTGAGCGGCAAAGCGCTCGTGGTTTTGTCTGAGCCGCGCTCGCTGTTCGACGACTGCCTGCGCGCCTACGAGGATATCGAGGCTCGTGCCGGCGAGGCGGGGATTGACCGCCTGGACGGTCTGTACGTGCGCGCTCAACAGCTCGATTTTGGTGCTCAGCAGCGCCTGAACTATGTGAGCCTGATTCGCGCGGGCGGTGCGGTTACGGCAGAGCTCAAGATTGAGCAGCCGGCCATTGCGGGCTCGGACAATCGCTTTATGACGCGCATTCAGGAAGTCGTGGGCAAGCGCTACGCCTGCGTGTTTGCCATTCCCGACCGCGGTGCGCGCGAGTCGATGGAGCTCACCTTTGGCGACGAGGGCATTACCTTTGAGGAGTCGCTGACGGCCGCGCCCGAAAATGCCGGTGTCATTGGTGAGCGCGTGCGCGTGGCGGCGGCGGATTCTGCCGACCGTGCTGCCCGCCAGGATGCCCATGCTGCAATTCGCGAGCGCAAGGCCGATGCGCTCAACGCCCGCTCGCTCGAGGCGGGTGCCGCCCGGGCTGCCGCCGGTGCCGCCGTGCCCACCATCTCGCGCGGACGCGTGACCTTTGTCGATGCCGCCTTGCCGCAGGGTGTGGTGGTGCCCGATGCCAACCTGGCCGTGTTCTCGATCGCCGACCTCAACGCCCGCATGGACGCCAACCGCGCGCGCAGCCGCCGCAAGGTGGACATTACGCAGATCACGTTCCCGTTTAAGCCGGGCGACTACGTGGTGCACGCCACCCACGGCATCGCGCTCTTTAGCGAGATCGCGCGCCAGGAAGTGGGCGGCAAGGAGCGCGACTACTTTTTGCTGGAATATGCCGACGGCGACAAGCTCTACGTGCCGCTCGAGCAGGTCGACCGCATCACGCGCTATGTTGGCCCCGACGGCGATAAGCCACGCCTGACCAGGCTTAACACTGCCGACTGGACGCGTGCCACCAACAAGGCACGCAAGAACGCCAAAAAGCTGGCGTTTGACCTGGTCGACCTGTATACGCGCCGCTCGTCGATTACCGGTATCGCCTGTCCGCCCGATACGCCCGAGCAGATCGAGATGGAGGAGAGCTTCCCCTACGACGAGACACGCGACCAGCTGGAGGCTATCGCCGACATCAAGGCCGACATGGAGGCGCCCAAGCCCATGGACCGCCTGCTGTGCGGCGACGTGGGTTTCGGCAAGACTGAGGTCGCCCTGCGCGCAGCCTTTAAATGCGTGGACTCCGGCCGCCAAGTCATGGTGCTCTGCCCCACGACCATTCTGGCCCAGCAGCACTACGAGACGTTCTTTGAGCGCTTTGCCCCGTTTGGCCTCGAGGTCGAAGTGCTCAGCCGCTTCCGCACCCCGGCGCAGCAAAAGCGTGCGCTTAAGGCGTTTGCCGAGGGCACGATTGATGTGCTCATCGGCACGCACCGCTTGCTTTCTGCCGACGTGAACCCCAAGAACCTGGGCATGGTGATCATCGACGAAGAGCAGCGCTTTGGTGTGCAGCACAAGGAGCAGCTCAAGAACCTGCGCGAGCAGATTGACGTGCTCACGCTTTCGGCAACGCCGATTCCGCGAACCATGCAGATGGCCACGAGCGGCGTGCGCGACATGAGCCTGATCAC
>CABUVB010000093.1 GCA_902494815.1 uncultured Collinsella sp.
GGCTCGGCGGCGCGGTGGTCAATTCGTGCATATCGTTCGACATTATCGCACATGCGGGCGGGTACGTGGCAGGGGCGCTATCCTAAGATGCTATGAATGAGATTTCCAACATACATGCGTTTGAAGACGAGGATTTTCTGCACGCTTGCTTTGTGTGGGGGATGGCCGTGCTTGTGGTGTTTGCCGTGTGCCTGGTGCCGGTGTTTATGCTGCTGGGCGGGCCTGCAGACTTGGATGCGGCTGACGCGGGCGGCTGGATGGCCGCCTTGGGCTGGATGGTCGGCTTGACTGCGGTTTCGGCGGCTTCATTTGCCATGCACGAGCTGGTGCACGGTGTGTTTTTTAAACTGCTGGCGCCTGCGGGCGCGAAGGTGACCTTTGGGGCGAATCGCGAGACAGCGATGATCTATGCCTGTGCCGAAGGCGTTGTGTATTCTCGCCGGCGGTACGTGGCGGTTTGCCTGGCACCGACGGTTGTTGTGACGACAACGCTTGCCCTGGGGCTTGCGTTTTCGGGCTATCCGCTGCTGTGCTACTTGGCTGCCGGCTTGCATTTGTCGGGTTGCGTGGGCGACTGGTATTACGTGCGGACCATTTTGCGCGACCGCCGCATTGTCGCCTGCGAGGATACGTCCTTTGGCGTGCGCTTTTTTGGGTGAGGAGATGTCGATGAAGTCGTTGTTGCTGCATACGTGCTGTGCGCCGTGCTCGCTTGAGCCGGTCCGCCTGCTGCGCGAGGAAGGGTTTGAGCCCACAATCTGCTGGACAAACCCCAATATTCAGCCTCACGATGAATGGCAGCGGCGTTTGGACGAGCTGCGCCGGTGGTGTGCCGATGGCGACATCGAGCTTATCGAGGCGGGGGAGGACCGGAAGCGCTGGGAGGCCGGCGTGGCCCCGCTGGGAGCCGACCGAGCCCGTCGCTGTCGCGCGTGCTATGCCCTGCGTCTGGCCGAGGCGTGCCGTGTGGCCCAGGAGCGCGGGTTTGAGTTTGTGGGCACGACGCTCGCCGTCTCGCCGTACCAGCTGTTCGATACCTGCAATGACGTGCTTGAGCGCTTGGCGGCGGCACATGGGCTCACCCCGGTGATTCGCGATTTTCGCCCGTATTACCCCGAGGCGACACGCCGTTCGCGCGAGCTTGGCATGTATCGGCAGAACTACTGTGGTTGCCGCTTCTCGGCTGTCGAGGCGGCCATGGACCGCGCCCGCATCCGCGACGAGCGCAAAGCCGCCAAAAAGTAGTTCACTTGGGACGTCAGCCTGCTAGGATGTAGAGCGGACTTTAGCTATATAAGGAGTATCCGACGTGTCTATGCGTACCGATGATTTTGACTATAACCTTCCTGAGGAACTGATTGCACAGGCTCCTGCCGAGCCGCGCGACTCCTGCCGCCTGTTGGTGGTGGATCGCAAGGGCTCCCGGGCGGGAACGCCGTTGGAGCACGGCGGTACCGTTGAGCACCGCATCTTCCGCGACATCATCGACTATATCGAGCCGGGCGATGTGCTCGTCATCAACCAGACGCGCGTGATGCCGGCCCGCCTGATCGGTCGCAAGGCCGGCTCGGGTGGCGTGGTCGAGACGCTGCTGCTCAAGCGCCGTGAGGATGTGGATCCGCTCGGCCATGTGTGGGAGTGCCTGGTCAAGCCGGGCAAGCGCCTGAAGCCCGGTGCTCAGATTGAGTATCGCGCCGGTGGCGCCCATGCGCCCGAGGGGGCTCCCGTGGTGCTGACGGCCGAGGTCATCGACTTTGTCACCGATAGCCGCGGTGGCCGTCTGGTGCGCTTTGAGCCGGCCGGTTGCAATGCCGCCGGCGACCCGTGCACGCTCGACGAGGCCATCCATGCTGCCGGCCACGTGCCGCTGCCGCCCTACATTACCGATTACGAGGGCGATCCCGAGAAGTACCAGACCGTCTACGCCATGAAGGAGGAGCACTCGGCTGCCGCTCCTACGGCGGGTCTGCACTTTACGCCCGAGCTTATGGCTGCCATCGAGGCCAAGGGTGCCAAGTTTGCCGCCGTCGAACTCGAGGTGGGCATCGATACCTTCCGTCTGGTGGAGGAGGACGACCCCACGCAGCACGTGATGCACACCGAGCGCTATCACGTGTCGCAGGAGGTTGTCGACGCTGTGCATAAGGCGAAGGCCGAGGGCCATCGTGTGATCGCCGTCGGCACTACCGCAGTGCGCTCGCTCGAGAGCGCGTTTGACGCGGACGCGCCGGTGTCCGATCCGGCTGTGACGGCGCGCTATTTTGAGGGCCGCGAGGACGGGGCCGACACGCTCGGCCGCGGTGACATCGTGGTGCGCGAGAATGCGACGACGCAGCTCTACCTCATGCCCGGCTCGACCTATCACGTGGTCGACGCGCTGATCACGAACTTCCACGTGCCGCGCTCCACGCTCATGATGCTCGTAAGCGCGCTTGCCTCCCGCGACCAGATCATGGATGCCTACGCCGCCGCCATCGAGGAGCGCTACCGCTTCTTCAGCTTTGGCGACGCAATGCTCATTCAGTAGGTTACGGCGTTTTACAAACGCCGTAACCGGTCGACGCTGCAAACCCGCCAGAGCGGCAATCTGCCTTTCAACTTCGGCGGCATGACCAGGAAGATTCCGCCGTTCTGCCGAACGGCGGACCGGGCGACGCTGCGCGGGCCGCATTTGGACAATCTGACGTTCAACTTCAAGGGCGCGACCAGAAGGTCAGCGCCCTTTCGTTTCACGTCACCTTGTCTCAAATGCGGCCCGCTCGCTGTCCGTCCTCTACCTGCGGCGTTGTCTTGCTCCGGACGCGGCAGTTAGGGACGTTCCTTTTCTGCCGGCAGTTTGGGACACTCCTTGTAGTCATTGGGGACGTTCTTAAATGACTACTTGCTCGCGAACAGCCAGACTAGGATGATCGCCAGGATTGCGGCGACGATGCAGACGATGGCGCCGGTGAATTTGATGCGTGAGTCGCGGGTACGCTCGCGCACCGCGTCCTCGGTGGCTTCGAGCTGGGTAACCTCTCGCTCGGTCTCGGCGTGTTCGGCTTTGTCTCGGGCCAAGGATCCTGCAAGCGACTCAGTAATCTCTGGGTGGTCGTGTACTTCGTTCGCCTGTTCGATGATCGACTGCGCATGTGCGGCATCTGCTTGGGCGTTGGCGATGCTCTGCTCTTGGTCGCGGCGTGCCTTGTCCTCGGCGGCGATCTTCTCGCGCAGTTCGCGCTGGCGCGTTGCAGCGGCGGTTTTTGCGGTCTGCAGCTCGTCGCGCGCGGCATCGGCCTCTGCCGTCACGGCTTGGTGCGCGCGTTTGGCTTCGGCAATGGGGGCCTGCGCCTGTTCGACGGCCTGCTCGGCTGCGGCAAGCGAGTGTTCAAGGTCGGCGGTGATACGCGGGACATCTTCTTCGGCTTTACGCAGGGCATCTGCCGTGTCGGAGATCTGCATCGAGAGCTCGCTGGTGCGCACCGTATAGTTGGCGGGATTTGCCGAGGGATTGCGTTGCAGCTCGGCATACTCATGACGCAGTGTCTCGAGCTGGGCGCGCGTGGCGTCGACGGTTTGTTGTGCGGCGGCAATGCCGGCGTCTCGCTCGGCCTGCACCTTGTCGCGGATGCGCTTGGAATCCTCAAGACGGCGAACGAGGCGGTTGCCGGTCTCGCGCGAGCTCGCCTCGCGGGCCTCCACGGCATCGAGCGCGGCCTTCAGGCGGAGCTCGGTCGCGTCATCCTCTGTCTTCATTTGTTCGAGCTGACCCTTGAGCTCTGCTACTTTGGAAGCATGGACATCGCGATCGATTTCGGCTGCCGCAGCGGTCTTTTGCGCTGTGGCGATCGCCTGACGCTGGTCGGCGACGATCTGCTCGTAGCGGCCTGCGATATCCTGGCGCGTCTCGAGTTCCTCGGCCTGATCGGCAATGCGCTGCTCAAGTTCGGCCAGGTGGGCGCGGGCATCGGCAAGTGCCTTTTTCGCGGCGTTCATCTCGCGCATGGCCGAGGCACCCTGGGCGATAAAGGTGCCCACGGCGTTCGCAGTGTTCGAGACAGCGGTCCCCAGATCGCGGCTCGCGGCGGGGGAGTGCGGGGCAGTCGGGCGAGCGGTGTCGGCAGCGTCCGCATCGGCAGTCTGCGGCACGGCGATATTGCCGGTACCGCCCTCGACCACAGAAAAGCCTGCTGCGTGCGGATCGACCGCATCGGCGCCAATCGTGGGGTGCTCGAGCTGCAGAAACGAGGGCATGGTGCTGCCCTGGTCGGCAACCGGAGTCTCGCCGGGCACAAAGGTCGAGGCCGCCTCGGCGGCCTCCTCTTCCTCGGCATCGATATCGGCATCGGCGACAGCGTCTTTCATCGCTTTGACAGCATCCATCATGGAGTCCATGACGGCATCGAGCTCTTCTTCCGAAGACACCTCGATGGGGCCCGCTGCTTGCGGGGCGTCGTCCTGTACAGGGGCGTCGTCCTGTGCGGGCGCATCGTCGTTTTGCTCATCGGCGTTTTCTGTTTCGGGGGTTTCCGCCGTAGCGCTTTCGTCCGAGATGGGGCCGTCGACGTCGGTACCATCGCAGGTCACAGCGTCAGTATCTGTGGCGACGTCTGCGGGATCATCAATATGCTGTTGAGTCTGGGGGTCCAGCTCGTCTGTCATAGGCATGTGCTCCTCATCGTTGTTTGTCACCCTATGATAAAGTCTCGCGCCGACATCCCGCGCGCCGCAGCAAAGTTTCAAAACGTGTTCGATGGCTCGATCTGATAACAATAACTCGGTCGCTATATCCAACTTGTACTTGACAATCCCTTCGCCGAACGACGTGGTGCCGTTCGCCTACCGTGGTCTTTTATTTTCGCTTGAACACGCTAAAGTTGCATTTCAGCTTTTGGCGCGTTTATTTGGATGCGCGCAGTCGGCGGGTTCGCCCGTCGCGATTTGAAAGGACTTTGTATGGGACTTTTCACTGGTAAGACCGTGATCGTCACCGGCGGCGGCAAGGCCACGCTTAAGGACGGCTCCGCTGGCTCCATCGGCTACGGTATCGATATCGCTTTTGCCAAGGAGGGCGCAAACCTCGTCATCACCGGCCGCAACGTCGCCAAGCTCGATGCTGCCAAGGAATCCCTCGAGGCCGAGTACGGCGTCAAGGTTCTGCCTGTTCAGGCCGATGTCTCGGCTGGTCAGGACAACGAGGCCGTCGTCCAGAACGTTATCGACAAGGCGATTGAGGAGTTCGGCCGCATCGACGCCGTCGTCAACAACGCCCAGGCCAGCGCCTCGGGTGTGACTATCGCCGACCACACTATGGACCAGTTTAACCTGGCCATCTACTCTGGCCTGTATGCCACCTATCTGTATATGCAGAAGGCCTATCCGCACCTGAAGGAGACCAAGGGTTCCGTGGTCAACTTTGCTTCGGGCGCCGGTCTGTTTGGCAACTACGGCCAGTGCAGCTATGCAGCCGCCAAGGAGGGCATCCGCGGTCTGACTCGCGTCGCCGCCAACGAGTGGGGCCCCGACGGCATCAACGTCAACATCGTGTGCCCGCTTGCCTGGACTGCTGCGCTCGAGAACTTCCAGGATGCCTATCCCGAGGCGTTTAAGGCCAACGTCCACATGCCGCCGGCAGGCCACTACGGCGACGTCGAGAAGGAGATCGGCCGCGTGGTCGTTCAGCTCTGCGGCCCCGACTTTAAGTATATGAACGGCGAGACCGTCACCCTCGAGGGTGGCATGGGCCAGCGGCCTTAGGGGTTACGCGGTTTTACCAAACCGCGTAACGGCTCGACGCTGCGCGGTCACCAGAGCGACAACTTGTCATTCAAAGAGGGCGGCATGACCAGAAGGTCTATGCCGTCCTCTTTTCATGCCAATTTGTTCGCTCTGGCGACCGCTCGCTGACGTCGCTAGAGCATCGGCGTTGCCTTGGCTGTTGGAAATGATCCCGTAGTCGTTGGGGACGTTCTTAAATGACTAGTTGAAAGGGACACTCTTGCCGGCGCTTGGGGACAGTCCCTAAGTGCCGGCAGATTGGGACATTCCTTTGCAAGGTGGCGCTGAAGACTGTCCCTAACGACCAGTCGTTTAAGAACGTCCCCAACGACCGGCTCTGGAACCTGATCCTAATGCACTAGTTTCTGTCGAGTCGGTGCTCCTTGCGGGTTGCCCGTATAATGGTTTGCGTATGAACCGCAACCAAGGAGTTCCAGTTTATGGACCAGAGCCTTTTTAAATTCGACCTGATCGCCGAGGACCCGACGACGCACGCGCGTGCCGGCGTGCTGCACACCCCGCACGGCGACATCGAGACGCCGATCTTCATGCCCGTGGGCACCAAGGCAAACGTCAAGGGCATTCCTACCGAGACCGTCAAACAGCTCGGCGCCCAGATCGTGCTTGCCAATACTTATCACCTGTCCATGCGTCCCGGCGAGGACACCATCGCCGAGCTGGGCGGACTGCACAAGTTTATGAACTGGCACGGCCCCATCCTCACCGACTCGGGTGGTTTCCAGGTCTTCAGCCACAACGACGCCGTCAAGCTCACCGACGAAGGCGTGCGCTTTATTGTCAACGATTACGACGGTCGCCACGTGTTCTGGACGCCCGAGGACAACATGGAGATCGCCATGAAGCTCGGCTCCGACATCTGCATGCAGCTGGACCAGTGCCCGGGCTATCCCGCCACGCGCGCCTACGTTGAGCGTGCCGTCGAGCTGTCGAGCATGTGGGCCGAGCGCTGCTATAAGGCCCATACCCGCGATGACCAGGCACTCTTTGGCATTGTCCAGGGCGGCATGCACCTGGACTTGCGCCTGCGCTCGCTGCGCCATCTGGAGGAGTGCGGTGACTTCCCCGGTTATGGCATCGGCGGCTACTCGGTGGGCGAGGACCACGAGACCATGTTCGAGACTCTGGCACCGCTCGTAAGCGAGTACATGCCCAAGCACAAGCCGCGCTACCTGATGGGCGTCGGCAACCCCACCACCCTCGTGCGCGGTGTGGGTGTGGGCATCGACATGTTCGACTGCGTGCTGCCGACGCGCACCGGCCGCATGGGTACGGCGTTCTCCAGTGAAGGTCGCCTTAACTTCCGCAACGCGCGCTTTGCGCACGAC
>CABUVB010000094.1 GCA_902494815.1 uncultured Collinsella sp.
CGGACCGGGACGGGTTAACGGCAGGCTCCGCCGACCGATTGCAAGCGGTCGGCGGGGCCATTGTGGCTCTTGACAGCGGATTGGGTCATATGAGCGAAAACCCGCCAGAGCGAGCAAGGTGCCTTGAAACGAGGCGGCATTGACCTTCTGGTCATGCCGCCGAAGTTGAAAGGCAGATTGCCGCTCTGGCGGGCTTGCAGCGTCAACTAGTTACGCGGTTTGGTAAAACCGCGTAACTCTAGTAGTTGGCTTCGTAACCGTTGCCGTCGCCGGTGGGCTCTTCGTAGTAGTCCGAATCGCTTGAATCGCTTGAATCGCTTGAGTCATCGGAATCGTCAGAGCTGACCGATGAGGTTGCGGTACCGTTTGCGTAGTCGTCAGACGTGTTGTTGTTCAGGTCGCCGATCGTAGAGCTGGAACCGTCGGAAAGACCCATGGTGTTGGGACCCTTGGGATCCTTGCCGGCATCGACGCGCTCCATCATTTCCTTGAGCTCGTCCTCGTAGACAAAGACGTAGCTCACTCCGTCGATCATGGTGCTGTCGTCGGCGTACGAGGGCAGGTTGGCCGAGTAGATACCGTCGACATCCATACCGCGCATGGCATTGACCGTAGCCACGATATCCTGAACGCTCATATCGGTTACGAGCATATCGGACAGCGAATTAACCAGGCCAAAGATCTTCGTGGCATCGAAGTTATTGAGAATCTGGTTGGCAAGGGCGCCAAGCACCTGACGCTGGTGGCGCATGCGCGTGTAATCGCCGTCGGCATAGGTGTAGCGGCAGCGGGCATAGGTAAGGGCGGTGGCACCGTCCATATGCTGCTGGCCAGCGGTAATCTTAATATCCAGGTGCTCGGGGTCGTCAACATCATCGGTTGCGTTAATGTCGATACCGCCAACCGAATCAATCAGCGCCTGCATACCGTCGAAGCTGACCTCGGCATAGTGGGAAATCTGAACACCGCACAGCTCGTTGACCGCCTCGACCATGGCCTCGGCGCCGCCAACGGTATGGCAGGCGTTGATCTTCATGGTCTCGCCCTTGTACTCGACCTTGGTGTCGCGCGGAACGGAAATGAGCGTCGCCTGCTTTTGCGTGGGGTCGATGCGTGCCAGGATAATCGAGTCGGCACGATACGTATCCTCGCCCGGACGGCCGTCGGTGCCAAGAAGCAGCACGTAGAACGGATCCTTTGCCTCATCGGTGTCAACCAGAACCCGACGCAGATTGTCGGTAATGACATTAGAATCGCCGAGCTTGCCCATAATGGTGGCAAACCACAGGCCGGCAGCGGTAGTGGCACTCAGCAGCACACCAAGCACGACAATGAGCGCGACGTGACGAATCGTGTGGCTACGACGACGTTGACGAGCGCGCTCGGAATAGCGAGCCACGTTATCGCGACTGTAGATCTTGGCCTGCGCACCAGTTGAGGGTCTTCGGGCGGTGGTATCCGCGAGGGGCTTTTTATTAAACATAGGCAACCTGTATTAGTAGATGACGGGATCGGGGACGGAAGCATGCTCGACATGCGCGCCGAGCGCCTGCAGCTTTTCGACAAACTGCTCGTAGCCGCGCTTGATATGATGGATGGCCGAAACCTCGGTCGTCCCGTCGGCGATCAAGCCCGCTACGACGAGGGCCGCTCCGCCACGTAGATCGGGCGAGGTAACCTGTGCACCCGAGAAGCCCTTGACGCCATGAATCATGGCATGATGGCTCTCGATACGAATGTCGGCACCCATGCGTACCAGCTCAGAGGCAAACATAAAGCGATTCTCGAAGATGTTCTCGGTGATAACGGAGCTACCATCGGCAAGGGCGGAGAGTACCATAATCTGCGCCTGCATGTCCGTCGGGAAGCCGGGGAACGGAAGCGTCTGGATGTCGACCGGCTTGATACGCTCGGCACGGTTCACATGGACGCCATCCTCGACGCGCTCGCAGTCGATACCCATGAGCTCCATCTTCTTGAGCACCATGCCCAAGTGAATGGGGCAAAAGCCCGTGACATCGACACCGCGATCGTCGGCCATCAACGCACCGGCAACGATAAAGGTACCGGCCTCGATGCGGTCGCCCACCACGCGATGGGTAACGGGATGGAGCTCTTCCACGCCTTCGATAGTCACGACGGGCGTACCGGCGCCAACAATCTTGGCGCCCATCTCGTTGAGCATGTTGGCGAGATCGACGATCTCGGGCTCGCGGGCGGCATTGTCGATAACCGTGGTGCCCTTCGCGCGCACGGATGCCATAATGAGGTTCTCGGTCGCACCGACACTGGCGAACTCGAGCGTGACGGTGGTACCGCACAGACCTTGGGGCGCATTAGCGTTGATGTAGCCGTGGGCGGTATCGAACTCAACGCCCAGGGCCTCAAGACCAAGAATGTGCATATCGATCTTGCGAGCACCCAGGTTGCAGCCGCCCGGCATGGCAATTTTGGCGCGATGGAAGCGGCCCAGCAGGGGTCCCATGACGGCGGTGGAAGCGCGCATCTTGGCAACGAGCTCGTAGGGGGCCTCCCATGAATCGACCTGAGAGGTATCAATCTCGAGCGTGTGCTCGTCGAGAACATCGATCGTAGCGCCCATGCCTTTGAGCACCTTGCCCATCACGTGGACATCGGAAATATCGGGCACGTTCTGCAGCGTCGTCTTGCCCGGCGCCAGAAGCGTTGCCGCCATGAGTTTGAGCGCGGAGTTCTTGGCGCCCGAAACGGGCACGGAGCCTCCGATGGCGTGGCCACCCTCAACGCGGATAATATCCAAGGTCTACCCTTTCAAAAAGCATGCCCGGGGTGGCTGGGCCATCCCGGGCATGATGTGTTCGCAAATGGTCGAACGCTAAATCGTTTGACTATTGGGCAAGCTTGAGCTTACACCATGCGATTTCATTATAGAGGTAGGCGCGGCGTGCATCATCCTCCGACAAATTACCCAGCTTCTCTTCAAAACCTTGAATATCAGCTTTAACCTTGTCGGCGTCGACGGTCGCCAAATCGCAAGCGCGCTCGGCGAGAACGGTCACGACATCGTCCGCAACCTGGGCATAGCCGCCGGCCACGGCAAACGTGTGGTCGACAGTGCCCATGGCCTTATCGGAAACGCGAACGTAACCGCGGTCGATCGTGCAGATTTCGCTGGAGTGAGCAGGCAGAACGCCAAACTCGCCATCCGTGGACGGAATCGACACAAACGCAGCGTCGCCCTCATAGGCGCAGCTCACGGGGCACACGATGCGGATACGCATAACCTACTTCTCCCCCATCTTGCGGGCGCGCTCGCGCACGTCCTCAATCGTGGAAGCATAGCGGAATGCCTGCTCGGGCAGGTCATCGGCCTTGCCGTCGACAATCTCGGCGAAGGAGCGGACGGTATCCTCGACGCGGACGTAGACACCGGGGTTGCCGGTGAACTTCTCGGCGACGTGGAAGGACTGGGAGAGGAACTGCTGAATCTTACGGGCACGGTTAACCGTAAGGCGCTGCTCCTCGGACAGCTCATCCATACCCAGAATGGCGATGATGTCCTGAAGGTCGGAGTACTCCTGCAGGAGCTCCTGGACCTTGACGGCGACACGGTAGTGCTCCTCGCCGACGATCGAGGGATCGAGAGCGTCGGAGGAAGACGCGAGCGGGTCGATAGCCGGGAACAGACCGAGCGACGAAATGCTACGCGAAAGAACCGTGGTGGCGTCGAGGTGCGTAAACGTCGTGGCAGGCGCCGGGTCGGTCAGGTCGTCTGCAGGGACGTAGACAGCCTGAACGGAGGTAATGGAACCCGTCTTGGTCGAGGTAATGCGCTCCTGGAGGTCGCCCATCTCGGTAGCCAGCGTAGGCTGGTAACCGACGGCGGACGGCATACGACCCAGCAGTGCGGAAACCTCGGAACCGGCCTGGGAGAAGCGGAAGATGTTGTCGATGAACAGCAGAACGTCCTGGCCGCGATCGCGGAAGTACTCAGCGGTGGTAAGGCCAGCCAGACCGATGCGCAGACGCGCTCCAGGCGGCTCGTTCATCTGACCATAGACCAAGCAGGTCTTGTCGATAACGCCAGACTCGCTCATCTCGAGGAACAGGTCGGTGCCCTCACGAGTACGCTCGCCGACACCGGTGAACACCGAGGTGCCGCCGTGCTCCTGGGCGAGGTTGTTGATGAGCTCCTGAATCAGAACGGTCTTGCCGACGCCGGCGCCGCCGAACAGACCCGTTTTGCCGCCACGGATGTAGGGCTCGAGCAGGTCAACGGCCTTGATGCCGGTTTCGAAGATCTCGGTCTTGGTGGTGAGCTCGTCGAAGCGGGGCGCTGCGTGGTGGATGGGATAGAACTCCTCCACCTCGGGCATGGGCTTACCGTCGACAGGCTTGCCCATGACGTTCCAAATGCGGCCGAGCGTCTTGGGGCCAACGGGCATTTTCATGGGCTCACCGGTATCGGTGGCGGTGAGGCCACGCTGCAGACCGTCGGTCGAGGACATGGCGACCGTGCGGACGACGCCGCCCGGAAGCTGGCTCTCAACCTCGAGAATCGTGCTCAGGTGACCGATCGGGGTCTCGGCCTCGACCGTGAGCGCGTTGTAGATCGGGGGCACCGCACCGTCAAACTTGACGTCGACGACAGGGCCGATGATACGCACGATGCGACCATCACCGGCAGTCGTCTTCTTGGTGGCTTCCTCGACCGCAAGCTTTACGGTGTTATTAGCCATTACTGTTCCTCCAATGCTGAGGCTCCGCCGACGATCTCGTTAATCTCGGTCGTGATCGAAGCCTGGCGCACGCGACTATACGTGCGGGTAAGGGTCGAGATGATCGCGGTGGCGTTTTCCGTCGCGGAGTGCATGGCCTTGCGGCGCGCACCCTGCTCGGCGGCCGCCGAATCGATCAGGGCCTGGTAGATGACCGTCAGGATATAAGACGGTACAAGCTTGCCGAGAACATGCTCGGGAGAGGGCACGAACTCGAACGTCGACGAGATGCGCTTAGGGGCGTCGGTCTCGTTCTTACGCGGACCGTGGGCCATAGCGATCATCTCGGGGTCGAGCGGCAACAAATGCTCGACGCGAAGCTCCTGATCCACGCGGTTCTTGGCGTGGTGGTAGACAAGCTCGACACGGTCAAGCTCACCGGAACGATACGCATCGCAGATATGAGAGGAGATCATGCGGGCCTGATTAAAATCGGGCTCGGAGGAGTTGCCCTCAAAGTGCATGGTGACGTTTGCGCGGTCACGGAAATACGTGGCCGGTTTGCGCCCACACGCGATGATCTCGCACTCGATGCCATCGTTCGCCCAAGAAGCGGCGAGCTTTTCGGCCGTGCGCTCCACCGTCGTATTGAAACCGCCGGCAAGGCCGCGGTCCGAGGCAATAACGACAATCAGGCCATGCTTGACGCTCTCATGCTTCTGCAGCATGGGATCGGTGCCCGAACAGGAGGCGTCGCCGGCGACCGTCAACATGACGTCGGTCAGCGCCTCCTTATAGGGCTCGGCCTGCTTGGAGCGATCGAGGGCACGACGGATCTTGGCCGTAGAGACCATCTCCATCGTGCGCGTGATCTGCTTGGTCGTGGTAACCGAGGAGATTCGCTTCTTAATGTCGCGAAGGTTGGCCATGGGGCTTAGTTCTCCTCTGATCCAGTCGTGTCGGCATGGTGCTTGGCCATGAACTGCTGCTTGAAGTCACCGATGACACGCAAGAGCTCGGCCTTGGTGTCGTCGTCAATCTTCTTGGCGCGAACCTTGTCGAGCAGCGAGCCAAAGCCATTGTCCATGTACTCGATGAGCTCGGCACGGAAAGGCAGCACGTCGGCGATCTCCAGGTCATCCAGGAAGCCCTCGTTGCCAGCGAACAGCGTAACGATCTGCTCGCCAACCTCAAACGGCTGGTAGCGCGGCTGCTTCAGGAGCTCGGTCATGCGGGCACCATGGGTCAGCTGCTTCTGAGTAGCCTCGTCAAGGTCGGAGCCGAACTGGGTAAAGCCAGCGAGCTCCTGGTACGAAGCGAGGTCCAGACGGAGGTTGCCGGCGACCTGCTTCATAGCCTTGGTCTGTGCATCGCCACCGACGCGGGACACGGAGATACCGACGTCGACTGCCGGGCGCTGACCCTGGAAGAAGAGCTCGGACTGCAGGTAAATCTGACCATCGGTAATGGAAATGACGTTGGTCGGAATGTAGGCCGAGACGTCGCCGTCCTGGGTCTCGATGATCGGCAGTGCCGTCATGGAGCCGTAGCCGTTCTTCTTGGACATCTTGACTGCACGCTCGAGCAGACGAGAGTGCAGGTAGAAGATGTCGCCAGGATAGGCCTCGCGTCCGGGCGGACGATGCAGCGTCAGCGACATCTGACGGTAGGCCACGGCCTGCTTGGACAGGTCGTCGTAGATGACGAGCACGTGACCGCCGGGGTTGGTCTCGCTGGCGGGCTTACCGTCCTCGCCGTTGTACATAAAGAACTCGCCGATAGCGGCACCGGCCATAGGCGCGATGTACTGCATAGGGGCGGAATCGGCAGCGGTGGCCGAAACGATGATGGTGTAGTCGAGCGCACCGTGTTGAGCGAGGGTCTCGCGGATGTTGGCAACCGTGGAGGCCTTCTGGCCGATGGCGACATAGATGCAGACCATGCCCTTGCCGCGCTGATTGAGGATAGCGTCGATGGCAATGGCGGTCTTACCGGTCTTACGGTCGCCGATGATAAGCTCGCGCTGACCACGGCCGATGGGCACCATGGAGTCGATGGCCAACAGGCCGGTCTGAACCGGCTCGCACACCGGGGTACGGTCGATGACACCGGGGGCCTTGAACTCGATGGGGCGACGATGCGTGGCGACGATGTCACCCAGGCCGTCGATAGGCTGGCCGAGCGGATTGACGACGCGGCCGAGCATGGCGCGGCTCACGGGGATATCCATAATGCGGCCAGTGGTGCGGCACTCGTCGCCTTCCTTGATGGAGTCGACGGCACCGAACAGAACGGCGCCGACCTCGTCACGGTCAAGGTTCTGGGCAAGGCCGAAGACGGTCTCACCGGTATCGGAGCTCTTGAACTCCAGAAGCTCGCCTGCCATGGCGCTCTTGAGGCCGGA
>CABUVB010000095.1 GCA_902494815.1 uncultured Collinsella sp.
GCCGCACGTCACGCCCGCGCTGAGCTTCGCGAGCAGATCAAGAAGGGCGAGAAGTCCCTCGAGTCCGTGCTCAACTCCGATGACCCCATCGCTTCCCGCATGAAGGTTTCCACCCTCATCGAGTCTCTCCCCGGTTATGGCAAGGCCAAGGCCGCCAAGATCATGGAGGAGCTCGGCATCTCCGCTACCCGTCGCGTCCAGGGCCTCGGCGTCCGTCAGCGCGAGCAGCTCCTCGAGCAGCTGACCAAATAAGTGAGCGCTCAGGATTCCAAGCTCTTTGTGATTTCTGGACCGTCAGGCGCAGGCAAGGGTACGCTCGTCACTCGTGTGCGCGAGCGCCGCTCGAACCTGGGCCTGACGGTTTCGGCTACCACGCGAGCACCACGCAAAGGTGAGGTCGACGGCGTCAACTACTTTTTTCTGACGCGCGAGGAGTTCGACCGCCGCGTGGCAAACGGTGAGTTTGTTGAGTGGGCCGAGGTCCACGGTAACTGCTACGGCACATTGGTGAGCGAGGTTCAGTCCAAGCTCGCCTCTGGTTCGTCTCTCATCTTGGAGATCGATGTCCAGGGTGCCCTGCAGGTCAAGGAGCGTTTCCCCGAGGCCGTGCTGATCTTTATCAAGCCACCTTCGCTCGAGGTGCTTCGCGAGCGTCTAGTCGGTCGCGGTACCGAGACGCCCGAGACGATTGAGCTGCGTATGGCAAACGCCGCCGATGAGCTTGCCCTTGCCGACCGCTACGACGAAGTCGTGGTAAATGACGATCTCGACCGCGCGACCGATGAGCTCGTTCGCGTTCTCGATATGCATGAAAGGATCTGAGGTCCGTGTCCGTTGTAAAGCCTTGCATTGACGATCTTCTGGAGAAGACCGATCACAACCGCTTCCTGCTCGCCTCGCTTGCCTCCAAGCGCGCCTGCGACATTAACAGCATGCTGCGTGGCCAGCACAACCGCGTGCTCGCTGTCCAGGATGTCGACGACATCACCATTGCGCTTTCCGGCGCCGATACCATCTCGATGGCTATGGACGAGATCGTCGACGGCGACATCTCCTACGACGAGGCCCGTTACGAGAAGGCGCTCGGCCACAAGGTTGCTGAAGCCTAAATGGCAGCTCGCGTCTGCCTGGTCCACTATCACGAGGTTGGACTGAAGGGCAAGAACCGCGCACATTTTGAGCATATCCTCATGGATAACATTAAGGCGGCCTTGGCCGCCTTTTCCGTGAATGCCGTGTCTCGAATTTCCGGTTATATCCTCGTGACCTTTAACGAGCACCAGGCCGACGAGGCGGCGCGCGTCATCCGCACCGTCCCCGGCGTTGCCCGTGTGTCCCTGGCGTACCACACCAACCGCGACCCGCAGGAATACTGCGCCGCCGCCGTGAAGGCGCTGCGCGAGTTTGGTCCCTTTGAGTCGTTTAAGGTGCATGCCAAGCGCTCTAACACCGACTACGAGCTCACCTCGATTGATATCAATCGTCAGGTGGGCGAGGTACTGTGCGAGGCGTTTCCCGATAAAAAGGTCCAGATGCACGACCCCGACGCGATGGTGCACGTGCTGGTGGTCCAGGGTAGCGTTTACGTGTACGCACGCTCCGAGCGCGGCGTGGGCGGTCTGCCGGTTGGTTCTGCCGGCAAGGTCGTGACGCTTCTGTCGTCGGGCATCGATTCTCCGGTGGCGACCTGGATGCTCGCGCGTCGCGGCGCGGTGTGCGTGCCGATACATTTCTCCGGCCGTCCGCAGACGCCCGATACGAGCGAGTATTTGGTGCAGGACATCATCCGTGCGCTTGAGCCGGGCGTTCAGATCGGTCGCCTGTACGTTGTCCCGTTTGGCGACTGCCAGCGCGAGATCTCGGTTACCTGCCCCAGCAACCTGCGCGTGATCATGTACCGTCGCATTATGTATTCGGTTGCCGAGCGCATTGCGCATATCGAGGGCGCCAAGGCTATCGTGACCGGTGAATCACTCGGTCAGGTTGCTTCCCAGACGCTTGAGAACATCATGGCCGTCAACGAGGCCGTCAAGATCCCCGTGTTCCGTCCGCTCATTGGTTCTGATAAGCAGGAGATCATCGCGCGTGCCCAGGAGATCGGCACGTTTGATATCTCGACCGAGGCGGCTCCCGATTGCTGCACGCTGTTTATGCCGCGCCGTCCCGAGACGCACGCTAAACTCGATGCCGTGCATGAGGCGTGGGAGCTGTTCGATCACGAGGAGATGATTGAGCGTTTGCTCAAACAGACTGAGTACATCGACTTCGAGAGCAACACGTATAAGGCCCCTAAGACCTTAAAACGCAAGCATTCCGAGCTCGCTCCACGTGAGATTTACCAAGATCACGAATAATGTTGTGTATAGACCGGCGGTGATTTTGCATCGTCGGTCTTTTTCTATCTGGGCATTAGGCGATAAACGGTTCATTTGTCGACGTGTGCCTGAATAAATGGACACTTTTCCGCAAGGTTTTGGTCAGCTTTTGGTTTGACCGCGAAAACCGGTGTGGACGTGCGGAGGCTGCGGCGTTCGTTTCCTGACACGATGGTGTTGGGAGGTGTTTGCTATGGCGCAGCGCGAGCAACACGAACGGGTTAAACGGATGGACCGCTGGGCAGAAAAGCTGCTCGGCCATAAGGCGGTGGTCGTGGCGATTCTGGTTGTCATTGCCGTCGCGAGCGGCTTGGCGATGGCAAGTTTTAATAGCCGCTCCAGCGGCGTGTCGTTTGAGCGTAGTGATGAGGCGAGCGCCTCGGAAGTACGCGGGGCCGGGGATGCGTCACCTGACGATGCCGATGAATCGTCGATCAAGAGTTCTTCTGCTGCCGAGGTGTACGTCGATGTTGATGGCGCTGTTGCGAGGCCTGGCGTGTACCGGCTCAAAGACGGAGCGCGGGTATCCGAGGCGATCGATGCCGCCGGAGGGCTTACGGCCGAGGCGGATGTGACAGGGCTCAATCGTGCGTCCAAGATCACAGATGGTCAAAAGATCCATGTGCCGACGGTAGGGGGGCAACAAGCGACTGCGGCGGTCGGCGGGGCTGAAAGCGGAGCCTCCACGACTCCTGGTGCGGGGTCTTCGTCGGGGCTCGTGAACATCAATACGGCAAGTGCGACGGAGCTGCAGACGCTTTCGGGCATCGGGCCTTCTATGGCCCAATCGATTATCGACGAACGGACGCAAAACGGGGCCTTTGCCTCGGTCGATGACCTTATGCGTGTATCGGGGATCGGTGAGAAGAAGCTCGCCAAAATTAAAGATTGCATCTGCGTATGAGTGCGACCGAGCGCGAGCATGTGATGCCACCGCGTCCATTGATGCCGTGGTCGATGGCCCTTTGTGCCGGCTTGTGTGCGAGCTGTGGCTTGGTACTTAGCGTGACAGCCGATGTGCTGCTGGGAGAGCGGGCGGCGCCCGTCACATTGCTTATGGCCATTCCCGTTGCGGCTGCGGCTTGCATCGTATTGGCACGGTCCTGTATGCGTCTTGTGCGGTGGAAGCGATGGCTGTATGCCGCTGCCCTCGGCCTCATGGCGGGAGCGGTCGCGTCCTCGGGTTGGACAATGGGAGCGCTGCGTGCTTCGAGGGCGCTGAATAATCGGGCTGCGAGCAGTCTCGAATTTTATGTACAGGGCGATCCGTCCATCAATGACGGTGTGTATTCCTACACCTGCGATGCGTATGCAGGCGAAAAGCGCTTGGGTCAGGTACGGCTGTCGTGTGATCGCGAGCTCGGCGTCGGTTCGCATGTACGTGGTATCGGTCGAATATCACGCTTTGAGAACGATGCGTATGGGCGCTCACGCGTGCTTCGGGGCGAGCTTCGAAAGGTTAAAGTCGTCCGGTTGGTATCGGTCGACGAGAGTTCTCCGGGGCCGTTGACTTGGCTTCGGAACGAGCTCCTTGCCGTTATCGCGCCCGAGACCGATCCAGCGCGCTCGCTCATTGCCGGCGTTGTCTGTGGACGCTCGGCCGAGTTGCGCGCCCAGCCGGCGGGCGATTGGTTTTCGGTAACGGGTACTGCACATCTCGTCGCCGTCTCGGGCAGCCATCTTGCCATCGTGGGGTTTGTGATTGAGAGCTTCCTGCAAAAGACGCGCCTCTCTCGTGGGCTGCAGCGGTGGTTGCTGGTGCTGGCCCTTGCTGCCTATGCCGTCTTTACGGGCGCCTCGCCCTCGGCCGTGCGCGCGTGCTGCATGGTGGCGGCGTCGCTTATCGCCAACGGCGCCGGACGTCGTCGTCATGGCCTCTCGGCTCTGTTTGTCACCATGGCAATCTTTGTGTTGCTGCGTCCGACGGTATTGTTCGAAATGGGTTTTCAGCTTTCGTGCGCCAGTGTTTTTGCCATCCTTTGCTTTTGCCCCTACGCCACCTACGCCTTGGGCGAGCTGGGTGTGCCATCGGGTGTCGCCAGCGTTTTGTCTGTCACGTTGTGCTCACAACTCGCGACACTTCCCGTAACCATTCCCGCATTTGGGACGTTTTCGCTCATTGCCCCGCTTGCAAATGCCGTGATCGGTCCGGTGATAAGCGTGCTGCTCGCATCGTCGGTTGTGCTGGCACCCTGCTCGCTTGTTCCGCTTTTGCGTCACGGAGCGCTCGTGGTACCCATGATTGTCGCTCGCTGCGCCCTGTTCTTTGAGCAGCTCTTTGCTGCCGTTCCGGGTGCATCCGTAAGCGTGCCGCCCGATACGCCCTTGGTATACGTGGTGCCGTTTGTGCTGGCGGTCCTCTTGGTCTGGTGGCCACGCCCCCGCACGCGGACCATGGCAGTGGGGCTGCTGTGTTTGATGCTTGCAGCGGGTGTTCCGTATGTCTATTGGGATCGATGCGCGCCGCCTTCGGTGACGGTCCTCGATGTTGGCCAGGCCGATGCGATTCTGGTTCGTCAGGGTAGCGCCGTGGCGCTCGTCGACTGTGGGCTCGATGAGCGCGTGGTGTCGGCGTTGGTTCGCAATAACGTCCACCATATCGACGTCGTCTTCGTGACGCATTGGGATGAAGACCATTGGGGCGGCCTTCCCGACGTGCTCGATCAGTTTTCGGTTGGTACCATTGCGGTTGCAGCCGATGCGCTGGACGGTGCGCCTGCTGAGGTCCTGAATCGCCCCGGCGTAATGTATCGGCAGGTGGCTCGCGGAGACACGGTCGATATCGGCGCATTTCGGGCTCGTGTGATGTGGCCGTTTGACACGGTAGATGGCGAGGGCAATGAGGACTCGCTTGTCTTGCTGCTCTCCTATGCTCGGGAAGGCGAGGGCCTGCGTATGCTCCTCACTGGTGATGCCGAACTCGATCAGGAGCGTGAGTTTGTACAGGAGGTGGGGGATATCGATGTGCTCAAGCTGGGGCATCACGGCTCAAAAGTTTCCGTCGACACAGATCTGCTGGGCACGCTTAACCCCGAGCTCTCTATCGCGAGCGCGGGCGAGGGCAACCGCTACGGCCATCCATCCGATGCCTGTATTGATGCCGTTCGCGATGCGGGCGGCGCGTTCGCATGCACCATCGAACAAGGAGACATCACCGTCTTGCCGACCGTATCCGGTTTTACCATGCGATGCCAACGACCGTGATGCTGCCGTTAGCGCGGGACCAACCCGTGGGCTAGAATGGCACGGTACGAACACGAGAGCCTGCGGGAGGGGAGCGCGATGTCCGAAACCGGTCTGTTGCCGGCATATCTGATCGTCGGTACCGATGGAGTCAAACGCGACCACGCCGTCTCGCGTATGAAGGCGCGTCTGGAAAAGACGGGCATGGTCGAGTTCAACCTCGACGAGCGCGATATGACCAAAGACCCCGATATCGAGTCGATTATTGGATCGCTCAACACCTTTCCCATGGGCAGCGAGTTTCGCCTGGTAATCCTTGACGGCTGCTCAAAACTCGCCAAAGCGATCTCTGAGCCGCTTGTCGAGTATCTGGCGAGTCCCAGTCCCACGACGGTTTGCCTCATAATCGCCGATTCGCTTGCCAAGAACACGCGCCTGTACAAGGCGATCGCCAAGATTGACAAGAAGGCCGTGATCGATTGTTCGGGCACCAAGCGCTGGGAGCTCCCGCGCCGCGTGCAGCAGATGGCGACGCAGCACGGAAAGTCCATCTCGACGGCGGCCGCCGAGGAGCTCGTTTCGCGCTCGGGTGAGAACACCCGCATGCTCGATAACGACTTGGCCAAGCTCGCCCAGACGGTCGAGGGGCCGCAAATTGAGCTTGCCGATGTGGAGCGCTGGATCGTGCGCACGGCCGAAGTCCAGCCCTGGGACTTTCTCAATGCGGTCTCGGCCCGTGACATGCGACGCTCTCTCGAGCTCTTCAATCTACTGCCCGCCAAGAGCTACGTGTGGACTTACACATTGCTGTGCGGGCGTATTCGCGAGCTTATCGTTGCCAAGGCGCTCGATGCGCGTGGGCAGGGTCGTGAGCTTGCCGCGACGCTCAAGCTTCAGGCCTGGCAGGTCAAAAATCACCTTACCTGGGCACGCCGCTTTTCGATGGCGGAGCTTGTCGCTGCGCTCGAGGGTGCCGTCGATGTGGAGCTCGCACTGAAGGGTTCGGCTGATTCGGAGACCGCGCTTTTGCTCTGGATTACGAACATCTTGAGAAAATCGTGATGATACCTGCCTATTTGACAAATTCGTTCTATCCCTTTGAGGGGGAGCGTGCTATAGTAGGCGCTTGCATGACCTCACCGTGTCTCAGAGGTGTCATACATTTTTTGCAAGGAACTCGAAAGGAACTCCAGAAGTGGCAAACATCAAGTCTCAGAAGAAGCGTATCCGCACCAATGAGGCAGCTCGCATGCGTAACAAGGCTGTCAAGTCCGAGCTCAAGACGCTGACCAAGCACGTCCAGTCCGCCGTCGCCGAGGGCGACGCCGAGAAGGCCCAGGCTGCCCTCAAGACCGTCACCAAGCGTCTCGACATGGCTGCCGCCAAGCATGTTATCCACAAGAACCAGGCTTCCAACCGCAAGTCCGGTCTTGCCAAGCTCGTGAACAGCATCAACGCCTAAGTTGTAAATTTCACACCACACAGATTACGCGCATAAATGGAGCCTGTTTTATGGAACAGGCTCCATTTTTTGTA
>CABUVB010000096.1 GCA_902494815.1 uncultured Collinsella sp.
CTGCGCGGCATGCTGGGACGGCGTCCGGTTGCCGCCAACGGCCTGCCGCTCGTCATGGCGTTTCCACGCTGCTCTTCGGTCCATACGTGTTTTATGGCCTATCCCATCGACATCGCCTTTATCGATGCACGCGGCTACGTTCTCGTATGCTACGAAAACGTACGTCCATGGCGTATGTGCTCCTGCCCCGGCGCCTGGGCCGTACTAGAGCGTCCTTCAATCATTGTTTCGACCCCTGCTCTCCAACGCGTGCCGGCTTAAGAATTGGCGACAGTGGACTTTCGTCATACGAAATTGGGTAAGATGGAGGAGAAGATGCATGGATGTTGAGATCCATCCCAACGCTAAAAAGCACCTGACGGAAGGGGTCGATGATGGGCAAGACGTATACGGCCGCTAATGGTCAGGTTGTAACGGATGAAATGATTGACGCGTGGTGCGAGTCGTACGAGCGCGGAGAGTTTCCGGATGGCGAACACACCGTTGGTGGGATCGTGCATGGACGGCCCCCGCTCTCAGGTGAGGGGACGGCAACGCTGTCGGTCAAGATTCCTCTGGGAATGAAGGAGGCCATTCGTCGACGGGCGGCTGCCGAGGGGATGACGCCAAGTGAGTTTGCCCGTGCGGCTCTGAGCGAAAAACTTCTTGCTGCCGGCTGATGCCTCTGACGTGCCGATTTATAGAACCGAGGCTGTGCTCAAAAACTTTTTTAAAATTCTCGGTTGACCGGAACGCGTCCTTGGTTATACTAATCAAGCCTTGAAACAAGGCACACATCAAATGGCTGGGTAGCTCAGTTGGTAGAGCAGAGGACTGAAAATCCTCGTGTCAGGGGTTCGATTCCCTTCCCCGCCACCTTGAATTGACTAGGACCTCTGCAAAGGGGTCCTTTTCTTTTATCGAGGGCTCTGCGGAAATTGCGTCTCGGAATTTGGCTTCAGAGTGGGATGCGTTTTCCGCTTTGAGGCCGCTTGGGAAAGCGCGACCCGGAATCCGGCGTCAGAATGGGATGTGCTTTCCTTTTGCGGTCTTTGGCGGAAACTGCGTCCCAGATCCCGCGCTCAGAACGGGATACATTTTCCGATTGAGGCCTCGAACGGAAAATGCATCCCAGTCTTTTGCGAAAAACGGGATGCGCTTTCCGGCGCTTACTTCCGACGTGCGCGCACATCTCGGCGCACCAGCTCGTGCCCACCTGTCCCAGACATTCCTCCCACTTTTGCGCCACTTTGTAGACCGTTCGGTCGCCTGTCTGCATGCGCGGGTATACTCAAATCGATAGATATGTCATGCAAGAGCGATGCGGGCTTAGCCCGTATGATTCAAAAGGGGGCAGTGATGGAGAGGATACTCGGCGTTAATCTCTCTGGCTGGTTTATTCCCGAGCCTTGGGTGACCCCGTCGCTATACGCGGCGACCGGTGCATCCAACGCGGCCGAGCTGCAGGAGGCCATGGGCACCGCCGCCTATAACGAGCGCATGCGCCGTCATTACGAGACGTTTGTGAGCGAGGATGATTTCCGTCGCATGGCGCAGATCGGCCTCAACGCCGTGCGCCTGCCGGTGCCTTGGTATGCCTTTGGCTCACAGGAGTCCGATGCCTCCTACATCTCGGTTGTCGATTACATTGACCGTGCGATTGAGTGGGCTGCCAAGTACGACATCCGCGTGCTGCTTGATCTAGCAACTGTGCCCGGTGGCCAGGGCGATTCCAATGATTCGCCCGCCACGCCAGAGGCTGTTGCCGAGTGGCATTCGTCCACCAACGGTCGTCATGTCGCGCTCGACGTGCTCGAGCGCCTGGCCGATCGCTACGGCGAGGCCGAGAGCCTGCTGGGCATTGAACTGCTGGATACGCCGCAGATGAGTGTCCGCAAGAGCCTCTTCACCATGACGGATGGCATTCCGGCGCACTACCTGCGCAACTTCTATCGCGATGCCTATGAGCTCGTCCGTTCGTATATGCCCGAGGATAAGATCGTCGTCTTTTCGTCGTCGGGGCATCCCAGCGAGTGGAAGCATTTTATGCGCGGCGCCAAGTACAAGAACGTCTACATGGACCTTCACCTGTACCATTACCGCGACGAATATGCGCTCGATATCACGAGCCCCCGCGGGCTGACGACGGCGATTTCGCGCAACAAGCGCGAGCTCAAAGAAGCGATTTCGACTGGGTTCCCCGTGCTGGTGGGCGAATGGTCGGGCGCGGCGATCTTTGCCAACTCGTCGGTTACGCCCGAGGGCCGCAATGCCTACGAGCGCGTGTTTATCGCCAACCAACTGGCTTCGTTTGCGCCGGCTGCCGGTTGGTTCTTCCAAACGTGGAAGACCGAGAAGCGCATTGCAGCATGGGACGCCCGCGCGGCGCTCGGTACGCTCGAGCGCGGCATGATTGAATAGGTTGATATGACGCAAAACAGCGCCCATACGGGCAAACTCTATGTGGTCGGCACGCCCATCGGCAACCTGGGCGACCTGTCCCCGCGCGTTGGCGAGGCGTTTGCCGCCGCCGATGTCATTTGCTGCGAAGACACGCGTGTGACGTCAAAGCTGCTGATGCATCTGGGCATTTCCAAGCCGCTTGTCCGTTGCGATGAGAATGTGATCGCCAGCCGCGCCGCCGGCCTGGTCGACCGTCTGCTGGCGGGGGAGACCCTCGCTTTTGCCTCGGACGCCGGCATGCCGAGTGTGTCCGATCCCGGACAGGCGCTGGTCGAGGCGGCGCGTGAGGCCGATGTGCCCGTTGAAGTTATTCCCGGGCCCTCTGCTTGCGTCACGGCGCTCGTTTCGTCCGGTATTCCCTGCGAGCATTTTTTCTTCGAGGGCTTTTTGGGCCGAAAGCACGGCGACCGCGTGCGCCGTTTGCAGCGCCTTGCCGTGGTGCCCGGCGCACTCATCTTCTACGAGTCTCCACATCGCATCGTGGCGACGCTTGAGGCCGTGACGGAGGTCTTTCCCCAGCGTGAGGTTGCCGTCTGCCGCGAACTCACCAAGCTGCACGAGGAGGTCTTGCGCGGGCCCGCTGCCCAGCTTGCCGAGGAGCTGCGTGCTCGCGGCGAGGTAAAGGGCGAGATTGCGCTGGTCATCGCGCCGCCGAGCGAGGATGAGGAGGCCGGTGCCGTGCCGGTTGGCGCCGCGGCAGCGGATTCCGACGAGGCCCTGCGCGAGGATATCCGCGTCGCGCTTGAGGAGGGGGAGCCCGCCTCTGCGGTGGCCAAGCGCCTGTCTCAGAAGTATTCGCGCCGCAAGCGCGATGTCTATGCCATGGTGCTCGATATGCAATAGATGGAGGATATCCAGCCCTTGCGCTAGAATCATCCTCTGTATGCAACGTTTTTCTGGAGGACAAACCCCATGGATCAAAGCAAGCCTTCGTTCTTTATCACGACGCCCATCTACTACGTCAACGCCGATCCGCACCTGGGCACGGCCTATTCCACCATCATCGCCGACGTTCAGGCTCGCTATCGCCGCTCCGCTGGCTTTAACGTCAAGTTTCTGACCGGCATGGACGAGCACGGCGAGAAGGTCGCCGAGGCCGCAGCCAAGCACGGCATGACGCCGCAGGAGTGGACCGATAGCCAGGCCCCGCACTTCAAGGAGCTTTGGAGCAAGCTCGAGATCTCCAACGACGACTTCATCCGCACCACCGAGCCGCGCCAGCATCATGCCGTGCAGTACCTGTGGGAGCGCATGAAGGAGTCCGGCTACCTGTATAAGGGCAGCTACGACGGTTGGTATTGCGTGCCTGACGAGACCTACTTCACTGATACACAGGTTCAGAAGGGCGACGAGGAGTACGGCAGCGTCGGCCAGCATCTATGCCCCGACTGCCATCGTCCGCTTGAGCGCGTGCAGGAGGAGTCCTACTTCTTTAAGCTTTCCGCCTTCCAGGACAAGCTGCTCAAGCTCTATGACGAGCACCCCGACTTTGTCGAGCCTGCGTTCCGCATGAATGAGGTACGCAGCTTTGTCGAGGGCGGCCTTAATGACCTTTCCGTGAGCCGTACGAGCTTTGACTGGGGCATCCAGGTCCCGTTTGACGAGGGTCACGTGACCTACGTGTGGTTCGATGCGCTGCTCAACTATATGACGGCCGTCGGCTACGGTGTCGACACCGACGAGGCGCGTGCCGAGCTGGCCTATCGCTGGCCCGCGCAGTTCCACATCGTGGGTAAGGACATCATCCGCTTCCACTGCGTCATTTGGCCCGCCATGCTCATGGCCATTGGCGAGGCCCTGCCCGAGCACGTCTTTGCCCACGGCTTCCTGACCGTGCGCAATGCCGAGACTGGCAAGGCCGAGAAGATGTCCAAGAGCCGCGGCAACGCCATCGCTCCGCAGGACGTTATCGACATGCTGGGCGTCGAGGGCTATCGCTACTACTTCATGACCGACGTCGTCCCCGGTACCGACGGTGCCATCAGCTTCGACCGCATGGAGCAGGTCTACAACGCCGACCTGGCCAACAGCTGGGGCAACCTTATCTCGCGTTCGCTCAACATGAGCGGCAAGTACTTTGACGGTTGCGCGCCCGCCAAGCCCGCGTCGTTCGATGCGTTCGACAACCCGCTGGCAAAGATTGCCGATGGCCTGGTCGATCGCTACATGGCCAAGATGGACGTGCTCGATTATGGTGGAGCTAAGGACGAGGTCATGGAGCTCATCCATGCCGCCAACCACTACATCGAGGACTCCGAGCCCTGGGCGCTTGCCAAGGACGAGGCCAAGGCTGACGAGCTGGCATTTGTGATCTACAACCTGCTCGAGGCCATCCGCATTGCCGCTCACCTGCTGATGCCGCTCATGCCCCAGACTTCTGCCGAGGCCCTGCGCCGCCTGTCCTGCGAGGACGAGGCCGCGAGCGACGACCTCAAGGGCATTTGCACTTGGGGCCTGCTTGCCGGCGGTCAGCCCGTCGAGAAGGGCGAGCCGCTGTTCCCGCGTCTGGCGTAGAGACCGCGCGAGCGCCATATCGGCAATTTGCTGTTTAGCTGTAAGGGCATGGCCGCCACGGTCCATGCCCTTTCGTTTCAAGACGCCGCCATCATGCTAAGGAGGCAACTATGACAACTTCGCCTTTGGCAAACCCCACGGCAACAAGGGAGCTGCTGGAGGAGTTTGGCCTTGCGACCAAGCATCGCCTGGGCCAGAACTTCCTGATCGACAACCATGTGATTGAGCGCATCTGCGAGCTTGCCGAGCTCACGGGCGATGAGCGCGTGCTCGAGGTTGGCCCGGGCGTTGGTACGCTCACGCTTGCGCTGCTGCAGGAGGCGGCGTGCGTCACGTCGATCGAGGCCGACCCCGAGCTCGAGCCGGTGCTCGACGCCCACGCCGCCGACTATGCCAACTTCCGCTTTATCATGGGCGACGCGCTCAAGGTGGGTCCGGAGCAGATTGAGCAGGCTGCGGGCGGTGAGCCGACGGTGTTTGTCGCGAACCTGCCCTATAACGTGGCGGCGACGATCATCCTGCAGTTCTTCCAGACGATGCCGGCGCTCAAGCGTGCCGTCGTCATGGTGCAGAAGGAGGTTGCCGATCGCATTGCCGCAGTGCCGGGTAACAAGACCTATGGCGGCTATACGGCAAAGCTCGGCCTGTATGCGCAGGTGACGGGTCGCTTTGAGGTGCCGCCGCGCTGCTTTATGCCGGCGCCGCACGTGGACTCGGCCGTCGTGCGTATCGACCGTGTTGACGGCGTGGTGCCCGAAGGACTCGATCGCGAATTTGTGGCCCGCGTGATTGATGCTGCATTTGCTCAGCGTCGCAAGACCATCCGCAATTCCATGAGCGCCAACGGCTTTGCCAAGGACGTGCTCGATGCCGCCTTTGAGGCTTGCGGTATCGCACCCACCACGCGCGCCGAGACGCTTGATGTTGCCGACTTTGTCCGCCTGGCCCAGGAGCTAATCCATGATGCCTAATGCCGCACGCGTGACGTTTACCAAGAAAAAGAAGACGGTCGCCTGCCCCGTGCCCTTGGCACCGCTTGCCGACACGCATGCGCATCTGCTTTCGTTTTGGGGCAAAGATGTGCCCGAGACGCTCGGGCGCGCCAAAGCCGCGGGCGTCGACCTGTTGGTGACGATGTTCGACCCCATCGCTGACAAACGCAGCGTGACGGATTATAGCGACTGGCTCGTGCGCGAAATTCTGCCGATGCAGGATATCCCGCAGATCAAGTATCTTGCCGGCGTGCATCCGTATGGCGCGCCGGACTATACCGACGACGTTCACGCACAGGTCGTTGCCGCACTCGATGACCCCTTATGCGCCGGTATTGGCGAAATCGGCCTGGACTACCACATGGACTATGACGACGATATCGCGCCGGCACCCCATAACGTGCAGATTGACTGCATGGCGCGTCAGCTCGAGCTTGCCGTGTGCCGTAACGTGCCGGTGGAGCTGCATCTGCGTCACGAGGACACGGACCAGGAGCGTACCTCGCACGTGGACGCCTACAACGTGCTTCGTGAGGTGGGCGTGCCCCAGGCCGGTTGTGTGCTGCACTGTTTTGGCGAGGACCGCGCCACGATGGAGCGCTTTGTTGAGCTGGGCTGCTATATCGCCTATGGCGGCGCGGCCACCTTCAAGCGTAACGACGCTGTGCGCGAGGCGTTTGCGGCGACCCCGCTCGATCGCATTTTGTTCGAGACGGATTGCCCGTATATGGCGCCGGAGCCGATTCGTGGTCTTGAGTGCGAGCCGGCAATGATCTCAATTACGGCAAACGCGCTGGTTAACGACCGTGTCGATCGCACAGGTGAGGACGCCGAAACAATCGCGCAAGCCGCTTGGGAAAATGCCTGCAAACTTTTTCAAAAATAGTTCTTGCGTTCGTGGTGGCGCTCCGTTATTCTAATTCCTGCACGCGGGCGTGGCGGAATTGGCAGACGCGTACGGTTCAGGTCCGTATGGGGGCAACCCCATGAAGGTTCAAGTCCTTTCGCCCGCACCATTAAATGAAAGAGCTCCCAGCAATGGGGGCTTTTTTGTTATGGGCC
>CABUVB010000097.1 GCA_902494815.1 uncultured Collinsella sp.
ACGCCGCTTTCAAAGATCGGCATGAACTTATCGCCGGGGACATGCTCGGGCACGTTGCGGTACAGGTTGTCGCCGCGACGCTCGGCATGGCCCATCTTGCCCAGGACGCGGCCGTCGGGGCTCGTGATACCCTCGATGGCGAGTGCGGAGCCGTTGGGGTTGACGGAGAGATCCATGCCGGGCTTGCCGTCCTCGCCCACGTACTGCGTGGCGACCTGGCCGTTGGCGATCAGCTGGGCGAGCACTTCGTCATTGGCGACAAAGCGGCCCTCGCCGTGGCTGATGGCGACGGTGTAGGGGTCGTCCAGGCTGCACTGCGACAGCCACGGGGACAGGTTGGACGAGATGCGGGTGCGCACCAGGCGGCTCTGATGGCGACCGATGGTGTTGAACGTCAGCGTGGGCGCATCGGGCGTGGCGTCGACGATGTCACCGTAGGGCACCAGGCCGAGCTTGACCAGAGCCTGGAAGCCGTTGCAGATGCCCAGCATCAGGCCGTCGCGGGCCTTGAGCAGGTCGCGGACTGCCTCGGTGACCTCGGGAGCGCGGAAGAACGCCGTGATGAACTTGGCGGAGCCGTCGGGCTCGTCACCGCCCGAGAAGCCGCCGGGGATCATGACGATCTGGCTTGCACGGATGCGGCGGGCAAGCTCGTGGGTGCTCTCGGCGACGGCCTCGGGCGTGAGATTGTTGATCACGAAGGCGTCGGCCTCGGCACCGGCGGCACGGAAGGCGCGGGCGCTGTCGTACTCGCAGTTGTTGCCGGGGAACACGGGGATGATCACGCGCGGGCGGGCGATCTTGGCACCGCCGTACACGTGGATATCCTTGGCGCGGAAGTCGATGGGCTCGACCTCGGGGGTCTCGCCGGCGCTGCGGTAGGCGAAGACGCCCTCGATGCCGCTCTCCCAGGCCTCCTGGAGCTCGGCGAGCTCGATGACCTCGGAGCCGGTGTCGATGACATAGCCCTCGACGGTGGTACCCAGGGGCTCGACGACAACGCCGTCGGCGACCTCGGGCAGCTCGGCATCCTCGGCGAGCTCGACGATAAAGCTGCCGTAGAGCGGGGTGAAGAGGCTCTCCACGTCCACGTCCTCGGCAAGCTCGATACCGATCTGGTTACCGACGCACATCCTAAAGAGGCTCTCGGCGCCGCAGCCGTAGCCGGGCGTGGAGATGGCCAGGGCGTTGCCGGTAGCAGTGAGCGCCTCGACGGCGTCAAACGCGGCGAGCAGCTGCTGAGCGTCGGGGCGGTAGTCCTCGCCATAGGTGGCGGGGGCGATGCGGACGACGCGGTGCGTCAGGCCCTTGAACTCAGGGGAGACGGCGCGCGCCGCGCGGCCCACGGCCACAGCGAAGCTGATCAGAGTCGGCGGAACGTTGAGCTCGCCGGCCTCGTCCTCAAACGAGCCGCTCATGGAATCCTTGCCACCGATGGCGCCGGCACCTAGGTCGACTTGGGCCATGAGGGCGCCCAGGACGGCTGCCGTGGGCTTGCCCCAGCGCTCGGCCTCGGTGCGCAGACGCTCGAAGTACTCCTGGAAGGAGAGATGGGCGCGCTTGTGCTCAAAGCCGGCAGCCACGAGCTTGGCGATGGACTCGACCACGGACAGGTAGGCGCCCGCAAACTGGTCGGCCTCCATCAGGTAGGGGTTGAAGCCCCATGCCATGGCGCTTGCCGTGGTGGTCTCGCCGTCCACGGGGAACTTGGCGACCATGGCAGAGCTCGGGGTGAGCTGCGTCTTGCCGCCAAAAGGCATAAGCACGGTTGCGGCACCGATGGTGGAGTCGAAGCGCTCGGAAAGGCCCTTGTTGGAGACAACGTTGAGGTCGGTGACAAGCGAGGTCATGCGCTCGGCAAGCGTGGTGCCGGCCCAGCTGGGCTGCCACACGCTGCGGGCGCACACGTGGGCGACCTGGTGCTTGGGCGCGCCGTTGGAGTTGAGGAACTCGCGGGATAGGTCGACGATGGCGACACCGTTCCAAGCCATGCGCATGCGCGGCTCGGCGGTAACCTCGGCGATAACGGTCGCCTCCAGGTTCTCCTCGGCGGCGTAGCCCATGAACTCCTCGACGTCACCGTCGGCGACGGCGCAGGCCATGCGCTCCTGGGACTCAGAGATAGCGAGCTCGGTGCCGTCCAGGCCGTCGTACTTCTTGGTCACGGTGTCCAGGTCGACATACAGGCCGTCGGCAAGCTCGCCCACGGCGACCGAGACGCCGCCGGCGCCAAAGTCGTTGCAGCGCTTGATCAGACGGCAGGCGTCGCCGCGGCGGAACAGACGCTGCAGCTTGCGCTCGACAGGGGCGTTGCCCTTCTGGACCTCGGCACCCGAGGTCTCGATGGACTCGGTGTTCTGGGTCTTGGAGGAGCCGGTGGCGCCACCGATGCCATCGCGGCCGGTGCGGCCGCCCAGCAGGATGATCTTGTCGGTGGGGGCGGGGCACTCGCGGCGCACGTGGTTTGCCGGGGTAGCGCCCACGACGGCGCCGACCTCCATGCGCTTGGCTACGTAGCCGGGGTGATAGAGCTCGTTGACCTGACCGGTGGCAAGGCCGATCTGGTTGCCGTAGCTGGAGTAGCCGGCGGCGGCAGTAGTCACGAGCTTGCGCTGCGGCAGCTTGCCCTCGAGCGTCTCGGAAACCGGGACGGTGGGGTCGCCGGCACCGGTGACGCGCATGGCCTGATACACATAGCTGCGGCCCGAGAGCGGGTCGCGGATGGCGCCGCCCACGCAGGTGGCGGCACCGCCGAAGGGCTCGATCTCGGTCGGGTGGTTGTGGGTCTCGTTCTTAAACAGGAACAGCCAGTCCTGGTCCTCGCCATCGACATCGACCTTCACCTTGACGGTGCAGGCGTTGATTTCCTCGGACTCGTCGACATCGGTCATGACGCCGGTCTTCTTAAGGTACTTGGCGCCGATGGTGCCCATGTCCATGAGGCAGACGGGCTTGGCGTCGCGACCGAGCTCGTGGCGCATCTCCATGTAGCGGTCGAAGGCTTGCTGCACCACGGCGTCGTCGATCGTCACGTCGTCCAGGACGGTGCCGAAGGTGGTATGGCGGCAGTGATCGGACCAATAGGTGTCGATCACGCGGATCTCGGTGATGGTGGGGTCGCGATCCTCATCGCGGAAGTACTGCTGGCAGAAGGCGATGTCTGCCTCGTCCATGGCAAGGCCGCGATCGGCGATAAAGGCGGCAAGGCCGGCCTCGTCGAGCTTGCGGAAGCCGTCGAGCACCTCGACGGGCTGGGGCTCGGGAGTCTCCATGTACAGCGTCTCGGGCAGGTCGAGCGAGGCGATGCGCGCCTCGACGGGGTTCACCACGTAGTGCTTGATGGCCTCGATGGCGGCTTCGTCCAGAGCGCCCGAGATCATATAGACCTTGGCGGAGCGCACGGCGGGGCGCTCGCCCTGGCTGATGAGCTGCACGCACTCGCTGGCGGAGTCGGCGCGCTGGTCAAACTGGCCAGGCAGGAATTCGACGGCAAAGACGGCGCCATCGCTTGCGGGGAGCTCGTCGTAGGTCACATCGACCTGGGGCTCGCTAAAGACGGTCGGCACGCAGGAGCGGAAAAGCTCCTCGTCGATGCCCTCGACGTCGTAGCGGTTGATGATCCTCAGGGCCTCGATGCCCTTGATGCCGAGAATCTCGGTCAGCTCGCCCTTGAGCTGCTGAGCCTCGACGTCGAACCCGGGTTTCTTCTCCACGTAGATACGAGAGACCATTGGTTCCTGCCTTCCTGATCGGTTGGGCGTACGGTACGGTATGCGGCAGCGGTCGGTTTGCGGGGTCTGCCCTGCGGTCGCCTTGAGCCACATGTTTGTAAACCTCACTATGATACGACAGCTCGTGGCGCGTTGAGGACGGCGAGGGTGCTACAGTGAAGCGCAAACAAGAGAAAGGCATCACATGGCATTTGTTTCGCTCGCCATCATCGCGCTCGTGGCCTTTGCAAGCCCCTTCATCGCCTCGGCGATTCCCGGAAAACCCGTTCCCGAGACGGTCTTTTTGCTCGTGCTCGGTGCGGTGCTGGGACCTCATATGCTCGGCGTCATCCATGTAGATGCTGAGGTCTCGCTTGTGTCCGAGCTGGGCCTGGCCTTTTTGTTCCTGCTTGCCGGCTTTGAGATCGACCCTAAGAACATTACGGGTGTGGAGGGGCGCTACGGCTTGGCGACGTGGGCCGTCACGTTTGGTATCGCCTGGCTTGCCGTGCGCTTTACGCCGTGGTTCTCGGTCAGCCATTTCGACGGTATCGCCGTGACGCTCGCCTTGACCTCGACGGCGCTTGGAGCGCTCATGCCCATCTTGCGCGAGCGGTCGCTTGCCGGAACGCGCGTCGGTGATTCGATTCTCGCCTATGGTACGTGGGGCGAGCTCGGCCCCGTGCTCGCCATGTCGGTACTGCTGTCTGCCCGTACGGGCATCGAGACGCTGCTGATCTTGGGCTTATTTGCCGCCGTGTGTGTGCTGCTTGCTGTGGTCCCCGGCCGTTCCAAACGCATCGGCAGCCGGTTTTTCGCCTTTATTCAGGAGCGCGCCGACACCACGTCGCAGACCTTCGTGCGCCTGACGGTGCTTATTTTGGTCACGCTCGTGGCGTTTTCCGCTATTTTTAGCCTCGATATCGTGTTGGGCGCTTTTGCCGCCGGCTTTGTCCTGCGCTACATCATCCCCGAGGGCAACCATACGCTCGAGACCAAGCTCGATGGCCTGGCCTATGGCTTTTTGATTCCGGTGTTCTTTACCGTATCGGGCGCGAAGATCGATCTGACGGCCGTGACGTCGCGCCCGGGCTTGCTCGTGGGCTTTATCGTGGCGCTGCTGATTATTCGTGCCGTGCCCATTCTCATCTCTATGAGCATTTGTCCTGCGACGCGCGATGTGTCGGCGTATGGTCGCATTACGGTGGCCCTGTACTGCACCACGGCGCTGCCGATCATCGTTGCCGTGACAAGCGTTGCCGTCAACGCGGGCGCGCTGTCGCAAGACATTGCGTCGGTCATGGTTGCCGCCGGTGCCATCACGGTGTTCTTGATGCCATTGCTCGCGCAGCTCTTCTACCGCGTGGTCGACGCCGCACCGGTCGCCGCCGTGGCAGAAGTTGCCGAGCATCCATCCGATGCGCTCGACATTCTGCGCGCCCATCACGATTTGGCGAGTCTGCTCGCACGCGAGCACGAGCTGCTGACCTCGCATGGACATGGTCGTGTATTCGAGGGCCTGCCTACGCTCGATACGATTGCCGAGCGTCTTTCCGCCGAGGCAGCGAGCGGCCACATCGATGCCCGCATCGTGGACGCGGCGCACCTGCTTGCCGATAAGACCTATGGAGACGAGGTCGACCCGTCCGAGCTGACTCCGCGTGAGCGCCGCCGCCTGGAGCGCGCCAAGCTCGCCGTGCGCGAATACCGCCGCCGCATGCTGGAGCTCTACGCGCACGATGAAGCCCAGGACGACGACGGCAGGTAGCCAACGCCGCTTCGGAAAATGCATCCCGGAATTGGCGCCCAGAGTGGGACGCGCTTTCCGCGAGAGGCTCGTTGCGGAAAGTGCGTCCCAGAATCGGCGTTCAAAACGGGGCGCACTTTCCGAAGCATGGCCCTGAGGGAAGCTGCGTCCCGGTCTGAGCCGGAATTCTGGGACACGGCTTCTACTTCAAACAGAAGAAGGCGCGCTGCCTGCGGTTGATGCAGACAGCGCGCCTTTTGCGTTGGGCCTCGTTGAGGTTCGAAGTCGTGGCTTGCGACCTTTAGGAGCGGGCGGCTCCGTCGACGGGGAGCACGGCGCCCGTGACATAGGATGACATGTCGCTCGCTAGGAAAACGAAGGCGTTGGCGACGTCCTCGGGCTCGCCCATGCGGCCGAGCGGGATGGTGGCGATGATGGGCTTGATGACCTCTTCGGGCAGGTTGGCGACCATGTCGGTCTTGGTTACGCCTGGGGCGACGGCGTTGACGCGGATACCCATGGGGGCGAGCTCGCGCGAGAGCGACTGGACCATGCCGTTGACGGCAAACTTGGACGTGGGGTAACCGACGCCGGAGGGCTGGCCATACTTGGCGACCATTGAGCTCGTGGTGGTGATGGTGCCGCCGTGGCCGGCCTCGGTCATGATTTTGGCGGCAGCCTGGTGACCATTAAAGACGGCGACGACATTGAGGTCCATAACTTTGGCGAACTCCTCGGCCGTGTAGTCCAAAAGGGGCGAGCGCTGGGAGATGCCGGCGTTGTTGACGACCGTGTCAAGGCCACCCATATCGGCGGCAGCCTGGGTAAAGGTGTCGGTTACGGCCTCGAGCGAGGTGAGGTCGCAGGAGCGGCCCCAGACCTTGGCCTCGGGATAGGCGGCCGTCAGCTTCTCAACGGCTGCGTCGGCAGTCTCCTGGCGCGAGCCAAAGACGGTGACGGCAGCGCCTTCCTCGATAAAACGGCAGGCGATCGCATAGCCGATACCGCGCGTGCCTCCGGTGATGATTGCTTTCTTGCCCTCGAGCAACATGGTACTTCCTCTCATCGCGGGCGGACATACACGGCACAGCATAGCGGCGGCAAAATACAGCTGCCGTCGCATATCGGCAAACGGTATCCACGGTTGTTGACGAACGGTCAAGTTGTTCAAACGTTAGTCGACCACTTCGTGCAAAAGATGTAACTAAAAGGGGCTCCCATCCAATTGGACGGGAGCCCCTCATGCGTTATTTGATTTGCCGAGAATCGGGCTAGTTGGCCATGACGCCTTCGGTCCAGGCCTCGACGTCCTCGATGCGCAGAACGTTGGCGACCTCGGCCACGCAGTCGACGCTGGCAAGCTCGGCGGCGGCAGCCTGGACGTCCTTCTCGAGCGCGCGATGCGTCAGGAAGATGACCGAGCAGGCATCGCTGACGCCCGACTTGCCGTCCTCGACCTGGTTGATGAGCGAGATCGAGATGTTGTGCTTGGCAAAGATGTCGACCGTCTCGGACAGGGC
>CABUVB010000098.1 GCA_902494815.1 uncultured Collinsella sp.
CAATCGCGATATCGCCGGCGTGGTCATTGCCGTTTTGGCGATTGCATCCTTCATTGCCGTGATTTCGCCGGCAACGGCGCCCGTGACGGCTGCTGTCGCCGGTTTCTATCACCTCGGCTTTGGCCTGGGCGCCTACGTGCTGCCGATCGTTATCTTGCTGTTTGCCGCCACGCTCTTTTTGGGTGAGGACTCGCCGCTCAACATTCGCTCGGTCGCGGGTGGCGCCGTGGTGTTTGTGGCCATTGTCTCTATCCTGTCGCTGATGGTGCCGGGCACGAGCGATTCGTACGACCTCATGTTTGCGCCGCAGAACCTTTCCGCCTCAGGCGGCTACATTGGCGCCTTTATCGCAAGTACCTTGCAAAACGCCCTGGGTAAGCCTATTGCCATGGTTGTCTTGCTGGGGCTTGTCGTCGTTGGCCTGGTCATTATCGGCTTTTCGGTGGGCGGCGTTTTGCGCTCCGCACGCGATCGCGCTGCCGATTTTGCCGAGCGCCGTCGTGCCGATGTCAATGCGAGCCCGTGGGGCGATGAAGAGGCCCTGTCGGTTCCTGGCGCTGCCCGTTCGCATCTGAGCATCCTGCGCCAGAAGGGAACTGACGCCGCCGTGACCGCGGTCATGGGTGGCGATGTTGATCCTGTTTTGGATGACGACGAGGACGATGACCCGTTTGTCGACGTTTCCGAGGCCGTGGAGGCCGAGCGAGCTAAGACCACGCTGCTGCCGCACCGCCATACCAAGAAGGGCAAGGCCGCGCCCAAGCTCAACACGAGCGAGCCCGACCCGTCTTGGTGCGATAGTGAAATTGAACTCACCGAGGGCGATGACGAGGACGACGAGACTCCGCTCGAGACCGCCAAGACAACCTTGCTGCCGCGCCGCCATGCCAAGCGCGGACAGGTCACTGGACAGTTTTCGATAGAAGACGACCCGGACAAGGCTGACGAGTCTGAACCGCCGTTTGCCGTGAATCCCGTTTCGGCAGCTCCGCAGATCCCCGACTTCCTAAAGCATCCCAAGGTTTCCAATGCCCCCACTCCTACGGCTACTGCTACTCCTGTTGCAGCCGACGATGGGGGAGCGGACGGCACCACTGCCGATATCGAGGGCGAACAAGAGGATGGCCTCAAGCTCCCGCCACTCGAAATCCTGCATGCCAACCCGCAGTCGGCGTCCTCCGCGTCTTCTGACAAGGAGTTGGAACAGACTGCCGAGTCGCTGCAGTCCACCTTGCTGGAGTTTGGCCGTAGCGCCCGCGTTGTCGGCTGGATTGCCGGCCCCACGGTCACGACCTTTAAGCTGCAGCCCGGTGAGGGCGAGCGCGTGAGCAAGATCTCGAGCCTCGAGGACGATATCGCGCTTTCGCTTGCCGCCCAGTCGGTGCGTATTTTTGCGCCGATTCCCGGCACCTCGCTCGTTGGTATCGAGATTCCCAATCGTAAGCGTCAGAACGTCAATCTGGGCGACGTACTTCCCTATGTGAAGGGCGGTCCGCTCGAGCTTGCCATCGGTCGCGATGCCGAGGGCACGCCGGTTGTCGCCGACCTCGCTAAGATGCCCCACCTGCTGATCGCCGGCACCACCGGTTCGGGTAAGTCGGTCATGATCAACTCCATCATCACGACCTTGCTCATGCGCGCCCTTCCCGAGGACGTTCGCCTGATCATGGTCGACCCCAAGCGCGTCGAGCTTGCGGGTTATAACGGCCTGCCGCATCTCTACGTGCCCGTGGTGACCGAGCCCAAGCAGGCGGCCAGTGCGCTGCAGTGGGCCGTGTCCGAGATGGAGCGTCGCCTGAAGGTCTTCGAGCGTCTCAACGTGCGTAAGATCTCGACCTACAACGAAAAGCAGGCCGCCGGCGAGTTTGAGCATTACGATAACCCGCCGCAAAAGATGCCCTACCTGGTCATCATCATCGACGAGCTTTCGGACCTGATGATGGTCGCCGGCAAGGATGTCGAGGCTTCGATCGTCCGTATTGCCCAGCTGGGCCGTGCCGCCGGTATTCACCTTATCGTGGCTACGCAGCGCCCCAGCTCCAACGTGGTGACGGGCCTTATTAAGGCCAACATCACCAACCGTATTGCCTTTAACGTGGCTACGGGCATCGATTCCCGCGTCATTATCGACCAGATGGGCGCCGAAAAGCTTACCGGTTTGGGCGACATGCTGTTCTCCAAGGTCGACTGGGGCAAGCCTCGCCGTATCCAGGGCTGCTTTGTCTCGGACGACGAAATCAACGAGATTGTCGAGTTCGTCAAGTCGCAGAGCGAGCCCGACTACCACGAGGAGATTCTGTCTGCCGTGGCGCCTGCTTCCATGTCCATGGCTGGTGGCGGCATTGTTCGCACGGGCGTTGCCGAACCGCAAGATGACGACCCGCTTATCTGGGAGGCCGCCCATATTGTGGTGGAATCGCAGCTGGGCTCCACATCTGGACTGCAACGCCGCCTCAAGGTTGGCTATGCGCGCGCCGGGCGTATTATGGACATGCTGGAAGAAAAGGGTGTCGTCGGCCCGCCCGATGGTTCCAAGCCGCGCGAGGTCCTGCTGGACGAGGAGGGGCTCGCCGCGTTGGAGTCTGTCGACGCCGAGATGGCACGTGAAGATCGTGAGTTTGGAGGATTCTGATGGCTGCACGCTTTGGTGACATGCTGCTCGAGCAGCGTCGCCGGATGGGCCTTTCCATCCAGCAGGTCGCCAACACCATCAAAATCAGGCCGCAGATCATCGAGTTTTTCGAGACCGGTAACTTTGCATCGATGCCCCCGCGCGGCTATGCGCAGGGCATGATTTCGAGCTATGCTCGCTTTTTGGGGCTTAACCCGCGCGAGGTCGTCAACGCTTATTTTGATGACCTCATGGCATATGAACGCGAGACCTCGCAGCAGGGCGGTCGTTTTCAGGATGCTGCCGGCTACGTTAACTCGCGTTCGTCGGTCGATAACGGACGCTTTCTGATGGTTCAGGGTGGTCGCTCGACGCGGTACGGCCAGCGCCCTCCGCAGGCGGGCTATATCACCGAGACGGGCTCCAGCGAGGAGATTCGTTCTCAGCGAGATCGCTTTCGCAGTACGCCCATGCCTGATGACCGTGCGCTTCCCGCCGCTCGCGGGTTGAGCCGCGATCCCCGCGCCGGTTACGGCGACGGTGGCTACTCCGGTCGTGGTTATCGCGGAGTTTCTGCCGGGCGTTCCCACGGTGGTTACGCCGACGCCGATACCACGCAGGTGACGCCGCGCCTCCGTTCGCAATCGCAGCCTTACGGGCAGCGCTTTTCGGCGCCTCGCTCTGGCCAGCGTGGCTATCAGAACCGTGGCGAGCTTGCGCCGCGTTCTGGCCAGCGCGGCTCGCAGAGCCAAGGCGGCTATCGTGGTCGTCCCGATAGCGGTCGCGGCCGTATGCCGCAGGGGAATGGGCGTGGCGGCTCCAGTCGCGCACGCAGCGGCGGGCGCGTCTCCCAGAACAACGGACTCGATCCGCGTATCGTTTACGCCGGCATCGGTGCCGTTGCGCTGCTGCTGATTTTGCTCATCGTGGTCCTCCTGCGTGGCTGCGGCTCTTCTGCACCCGAGTCGACGCCTGAGACGCCCGCGGCCACCAAGACGACGACCAAGAAGTCTTCCAAGAAGACCGAATCTGTTGACGAGGATGAAGGCACCGACGAGGCGACGGATTCTGCCGATTCCGATGCCGCCAAGGCGAACGCGAAAAAGAAAGAGGACGAGGTCATCAAGGTCAAGGTCTCCGTTGCCAAGGGCAAGACCGCCTGGATCGAGGTCAAGGTCGACGGTAAATCGGTCTTCGGCGCCCAGGCAACCGGTCCCTTTGAGCAGGAGTACACGCCCGAGTCCTCGATCGAGATCACCACGTCCAAGCCCTCCGATGTTACGGTTACCAAGAACGGTGAAAAGGTTCGCTACGACACCAAGACATCGGGTGTGGCGCGCGTGACCATTACCGTTCCCAAGAAGGAGACCGAAGAGTCCGAGGATGGCGAGAGTACCGACGGCAATGATGCTGCCGACGGCAATGATGCTGCCGACGGCACCGACGCCCAGTCTACCGACGGCACCGACCCCCAGTCTACCGACGGCACCGACACAGCATCCGACGGCCAGACAGCGAACGATTCAGATGACAATTCGTACGACGGCTACTAAGGCTCCCCGTACCGAAAGGAAGAACCATGGCTAAAGATTCCAGCTTCGACGTTGTGTCCGAGGTCAATATGCAGGAGGTCGATAACGCTTTCCAGCAGACCACCCGCGAGATCTCTCAGCGCTATGACCTCAAGGACTCCGGCGCCACCATCGAGCTTTCGAAGGGCGACAAGCTCCTTACGATCAATGCCCCGGCCGATTTTGTCTCCAAGCAGATTATTGACGTGCTGAGCTCCAAGTTCATCAAGCGCGGCATCGACCTCAAGGCTGTCTCTTGGGACGCGCCGCAGGCGGCTTCGGGCGGTACCGTGCGCGTGCTCGGCCATATCGTCGAGGGCATCGACCAGGCGACCGCCAAGAAGATCAATAAGGACATCAAGGATCAAAAGCTCAAGGTCAAGGTGACCATCGAGGCCGATAAGCTGCGCGTTACCTCGGCCTCTAAGGACGCGCTGCAGACCGTGATTCAGTTCCTGCGCGACCAGGACTACGGTCAGCCGCTGCAGTTTACCAACTACCGCTAATTTACTCGAAAGGACCGCTCTCCAACATGGATACTCCGTTGGGTTCCGTACTCTATATCACGCTTGGCTGCGCCAAGAACGAGGTCGATACCGACCGCATGCGTTCGCTGCTGACCGCTGCGGGCTACGAGGAGGCATTCGATCCGCAGGATGCCGATATCGCTATCGTCAACACGTGCTCGTTTCTTGCCTCGGCGACGTCCGAGAGCATCGAGACCACACTCGAGCTCGCTAACGAGGTGCAGGACGGCGTTCGCGCCTGCCCCATCGTCATGTGCGGTTGCGTGCCGTCTCGTTACGGCGATGACCTGCCCGACGAGCTTCCCGAGGTCGCGGCCTTTGTGAAGGCCGATGAGGAAGACGGTATCGTCTCTGTCATTGATGGCGTGCTGGGCGTGGAGCGCGAGATCGCTGCCTATATTCCGCAGGTCAAGCGTACCGTCGAGGGTGCCGTTGCCTATGTCAAGATTTCCGATGGCTGTAATCGTTTTTGCAGCTTCTGCATGATTCCCTACATTCGCGGTCGCTATCATTCGCGCAATGCCGAAAGCATTATCTCCGAAGTGCGCGACCTGGTTGCCGGCGGTGTGCGCGAGATCGTTCTGATCGGGCAGGACACGGGCATTTGGGGCACCGACTTTGCCGACGAGGACGTCGCCGAGGGCTCTCCGCGCAATCTGGCGCAGCTGCTGCGCGCCGTTGCCGAGGTCGTACGTCCGCATAACGTCTGGGTCCGTGTGCTCTATCTGCAGCCCGAGGGCATGACCGACGAGCTTATCGAGACGATTCGCGATACGCCCGAGGTACTGCCCTATATCGATATCCCCGTGCAGCACTGCGACGCGCGCATCCTCAAGGCCATGCGCCGTTCCGGTTCGCGCCAGGAGCTCGAGGATCTGTTCCGTGATCTTCGCGAGCGCATCCCTGGCATCGTAATTCGTTCCACGGCCATGGTCGGCTTCCCGACCGAGACCGATGACGAGTTCCGCGATCTTATCGACTTTATGGACACCGTCGGCTTTGACTACACGAGCGTCTTTGCCTACTCGCGTGAGGAAGGCAGTCTGGCCGCCAAGATGGAGGGCCAGGTCGATGAGGAGGTCAAGCTCGAGCGAGCCCAGGAGGCCATGGATCTGGCCGAGTCGCTCGGTTTTGCTGCCACGGCAGCCCATGTGGGCGAGCGCGCCCAGGTGATCGTCGATGGTATCGAGGAGGCCGAGGACGGCGCCGAGCTGATCGGCCATGCCTGGTTCCAAGCACCCGATTCCGATGGCGCGGTGCATCTGGACGCCAGCGAGGCGTCCGTGGGCGATATTCTGACCGTTGAGTTTACCGATAGCTTCTGCTATGAGCTTATCGGCCATGTTGTGGAGTAGGAGAGCGTCGTGGCAAACGAGAGCAATAAGGAATTGACGAGTGTTTGGACGCCCGCCAACATCGTGACGTGCGTTCGCATCGTCTTTATCCCGGTGTTCATGATCGTCTCGGCCCTGTCTCACGCGAGCGTTGCCGGTACGGACTGGAGCACCTTTGACGGTCCGCTTGCAGCCGCCGCCTTCATTTTGTACGTGATTCTGTCGTGCACCGATAAGGTCGACGGCTATCTGGCGCGCTCGCGCAACGAGATCACCGATTTCGGCAAGTTCTTGGACCCCATCGCCGACAAGCTGCTTGTGTTCTCGGCCCTGCTGCTGTTCTTGGATTTTGGCGCGGTGACCGTGTGGTCCGTGTTCATTATCCTGTTTCGTGAGCTGTTGGTGAGCGCCCTTCGCATGGTTGCGAGCGCTGCCGGTGTGGTCGTTGCCGCCGATAAGCTCGGCAAGTACAAGACAGCGACTACGATGGTCTCCATTTGCGGCTATCTGTGCGTCTTTGCGATGGCCGGCCTTCAGCTGGGGCCGGTGTCGCTGCTGCTCGGTGTCTATTCGGTGTCTCGCTTCCTGTACGTCATCGCCGTGATTTTGACCATTGTCTCGGGTGCCCAGTACTTCTGGAACTGTCGCAAGATCGTCTTTTCGGTCTAGGTCCTGGTGGGTATGACGGAGTCTTATTTGCAGATCGCCGCAAACAACGAGGAGCTGGCGCGCGATATTGTCGAGCGCGCGAGTGCCCGTGGTGTGACGGTGTCGACGGCGGAGTCGCTGACGGCGGGCATGATCGCCTCGACGATTGCCGATATCCCGGGCGCCTCGGCGGTGCTGCGTGGCGGTGCGGTGACCTATTGCGATGAGATTAAGCATCGTGTTCTTGGTGTTGAGCAGGAGACGCTCGA
>CABUVB010000099.1 GCA_902494815.1 uncultured Collinsella sp.
GATTGCCGTCGGCATTGACGCCGCGACGGTAGGCGTTGTCGATCGCGGGCTGCCCCTCAACAACCATCTGGACCAGCATGCAGATACCCTGCAAGATGTCGACCGGCTCAAATCCCGTTGCCACGCCTGGAGTCTTAAACTCGTCGACCAAAAAGCCAAAGGGGGCCAAGCCCGTGATGGTGGCGACGTGGCCCGGCAGGATAAAGCCGTCGATGGCGGTCTCGGGGTCGTTGGCGATGGCGCGCAACGCCGGCGGCGTGGTCTTGTGGGCGCAATAGACCGAGAAATTCAAAAGCCCGCGCGCCTCGGCCTCCAAGATGGCGGCGGCGATGGTGGGCGTCGTAGTCTCAAAGCCCACGCCCATAAAAATGACCGGGCGATCGGGGTTTTGCTCGGCAATGTCGAGCGCGTCGAGCGGGGAATAGACGATGCGGATGTCGCGTCCTGCCGCCTTTTGCGCAGCGAGCGAGGTGGATGATCCGGGCACGCGCATCATGTCGCCAAAGGTGGTGATGATGGCGCCGTCTATGTTGGCGAGCGCGATTGCGTGGTCGATGTCGCGGTTGGCGGTGACGCAGACGGGGCAGCCCGGGCCGCTCAGCAGCTTGAGCCCTGCCGGCATAATGGAGCGAAAGCCATAGCGCCCGATGCTCACAGTATGCGTGCCGCAGACTTCCATAAGGTTGATGGCGCGGTCGCCGACAAGCTCATGAATGCGCTCGATGAGCTCGCGAGCCAGCTTGGGATCGCGGAATGCCGAGAAGTCGATACCGGAGCGCGCCGGCTGCTCGGCCGCCACTAGTATGCCTCGGCCGGGTTGGTGGCAAGCTGGTCTTCTTCGACCAGCTCGGACATGGCATTAACAAGCTCGAGCGTTTCCTGTGCTTCCTGCTCGTCGACAATTTGGATGCCAAAGCCGGCGTGTACGAGAATATAGTCGCCAACCTGCGCCGTCGGCACGAGTCGCAGCGACACGGGGCGCTCGATGCCCATCATGTCGACGGTGGCCTTGAGGTCGTCGTCGCGTTTGACTACTTTACCGGGAACGGCAAGGCACATATTGTTCCCCTTTTATACGCTTTGCGCTGGACGGGCGCTCAATAATCCATCAGTTGATGGTAGCGCTCGCGGGGTTCGCGGGCAAACGCGTTACGCCTGTGAGACGGCTGGGCGCGGCGTGCGAGGGCGAGCTACTGTGATGCAATCTGCGCAAGACGAGCGCTTGCGACCGCCGCCTGACCGTAGGCGATGCAGCCGTCATTGACGGGTACGGTGTGGGGGACAAGGACAGTAAGGCCTGCGCTTTTGAGCTCGCGGGCGAGGAGCTGAAGCAGAAGTCGGTTCATGAACACGCCGCCCGAGAGCGCGACGGTGTCGATGCCCTCGTGCACGCAGATATCGCTGGCGATGCGCGCCGAGGAGCGCGCGACGGCGACATGGAAGTCGAGTGCGAGCCTGTTAGCGGGCGCTCCGGCTTCAATTCCTCCCAAAAGTGCCTCAAAGAGTGCTTTCTGGTCCAGAACATAGGGGCCGTCCAGCCACGATGGGCCAGATGCGAAATAGCCGGCGTTGTCGTCGGGAAAATGGGCGATTTCGTTGTCGAGCGCGCGCCAGGCGGCAGCCTCAAGCTCGATGGCGGGTTCGCCCTCGTAGGTTGCCTTGTCGCAGATGCCCAGAATTGCTGCCGCGGCATCAAAGAGACGCCCCATGCTGCTGGTACGCGGGCTGTTGATGCCGCGCTCGATCATGGTGGCTGTCACGCTGCGCGTTTGCTCGTCGAGGCTGTCCAAAAGCCGAGCGGCGCCTGGGTGCTCGAGCAGGCCGAGCTCACTGAGCAGGGCAAAGGCGTTGCGGCGGGCGTCGCGCACGGAGGCTGCCCCGCCGGGGAGCGCCCAGGTGCGCAAATGCGCGGCGCGCTCAAAGCCGCCAAGGCTGGCAACAAGAAACTCGCCGCCCCAAATGGTCCCATCGGTGCCGGCGCCGGTGCCGTCAAAGGCGATGCCAAGGACACGCGCGTCGGTTGTAAGCTGGCCCGCGGCGATGGCCTCGGCCATTACGCTCGCGATATGCGCATGATGGTGCTGCACCTCGACGAGCGGCAGATTGCATTTTCGCGCCTGCTCGCGCGCCCACTGGCCCGATAGATAGCTGGGGTGCACATCGCAGGCCAAGGCGGCGGGCGCCAAGTCAAAGAGATCTTCCAAGCGCGTGCGCGCGGCGTTCCAGGCATCGAAGGTCCCGCCGTTTTCAACATCGCCGATATGCTGCGACACAAAACAGGTCGCCTCGCCGTTCGTCCCTTCACGCGTGAGCGCAATCGTGGCCTTTTGTTGTGGCCCGCAGGCGAGCACGTAGGACGGAGCGCCGTCGAGCGCCGGCAACGGCAGCGGCTGGGGTGCATATCCGCGAGCGCGGCGAACGGGCATAGCGGCGCCGTTAACCACGCGCACCACGGAATCGTCATAGCGCGAGAGAATCGCGCGATCGTTGCCGAGCAGCGCGTCGGCGATGCCGGCGGCAACGAGGTGTTCCCAGGCAAGGTCGTCGTCGGTCTCGATGGGTTCTTCGCTCAGGTTTCCACTGGTCATGACGAGCGCGTGCATACCGTGCGACGCGGCAGCTGCAAGCAGAAGATGCTGAAGCGGGGTGTAGGGGAGCATAACGCCAAGTTCAGGCAGGTCGTGCGCGACGGACGGTGCGAGTATGAGGGCGTCGGGGGAGCCGCCGCTCTCGCAAACAGCACGTCGGCGCAGCAGCACAATGGGGCGAATGCTGCCGGTGAGAAGCTCGCGCTCAGCGTCGTCGATATGGCACAGGCGTCCGGCATCGGCAAGACTGCGCACCATGACGGCAAGCGGCTTATTGCTGCGACGCTTGCGACGGCGCAGCTCGGCCACCGCCTGCTCGTTGGAGGCGTCGCATGCCAAGTGAAATCCGCCCAGTCCCTTGATAGCGACGATACCGCCGTTGGCCAGCAGCTCAACACAGCGGTCGATAATGGCGTCGCTGGCCTCGCGTGTGGTGCCGACGGCCGGTGTCGCGGACGAATTCCCGCACACATCGCCGTTCACAGCCTCGCGCCACGTAATATGCGGCCCGCAATCAAAGCAGGCATCGGGTTGCGCGTGAAAACGCCGGTCGAGTGGGTCGGCATACTCCGCGGCGCACTTGGGACACATGGGAAAACAATCCATCGACGTGGCCGCTCGGTCATAAGGCAGCGATCGGATGATGGTAAAGCGTGGGCCGCAGTTAGTGCAGTTGATAAAGGGGTAGTGATAGCGTCGGTCGGCGGGATCGAACAACTCGCGCAGGCAATCGTCACAGGTGGCGATATCGGGTGAGACAAGTGTGGTGTGCGCGGTCTGGTCCTGCGATGCTACGATGCGAAAACCCTGTTCATTGGCGGTATCCCAGCCGTTGGCTGCTAGGTCCACAACCTCGACATACTCTACGCGGGCTGCCGCAGGCGCATGCTCAGAAAGCGCGGCAACAAAAGCATCGAGCGCATCGGCCGGAGCGTGCGCCTCGATATGCACGCCGTCGCCCGCATTGAGCACCCATCCGCAAATGCCATGCGCCATGGCCTCGCGATACACAAACGGTCGCATGCCAACGCCCTGCACAATGCCCGTCACATGAATATGCACATGCCGCATGCGACACCCCTCATCAAAACCGACCAAAAAAGGACAGGTTTGTTTTGGTAGGTAAAACGCTAAACCTGCCAAAACAAACCTGTCCCTTTTTGGCAGGTGCGCTGCGGGAAATCCCGCTACAGCCCCAGGCTCTGCTTGGTGGCGGCGCACGTGAGCTCGCCGTGCTTAACGCCGCGCAGGCCCAGCAGGCGATCGGCTAGTTCGTAGACGCGCTCGCCGCGACCCTTGAGCGCAAGAATCTCCAAGCAGTTGTGGTGATCCAGATGCACGTGCATGGTCGATACGATCTCGTCGGTGTAGTCGTGCTGCACCTCGTCCAGGCGGCGCGTCAGGTCGCCGGTATGGTGGTCGTAGATCATGGTGAGCGACCCGATAACATGCTCATCGGGCGTGCGCATCTGCTCTTTGGCGATCGAGGCGCGAATCAGGTCGCGCACGGCCTCGGATCGGTTGGCCACGTCGCCGCGGCGCGCGATCTGTTCGTCAAAACGGCGCAGCAGGTCGTCGGGTGCGGTAACCGAAAAACGGACCAGCTCGGAGCCGGAGCCACTACAGTGGCAGCCCGCGTCGCCGTCCGCCCCGTGCGGGTGCTCGTGCTCGTACCCGCAGCCGTGCTCGTGTTCGGCCACCTTACACCAGCTTCACGGAGCCGACGGAGTTGTGGTCGGCCTCGATGGCTTCCTCGTAGCCCCCGAGTGCGTCGTGGGCCTCGTGCAGCGCGGCCATGGCGGCCTCGAGCTTGGCGCCGATGCGCTCCATGTCAAAATTCTCGGTCGCATGCAGCAGCTGATGGCTCCACTCGTGAGCGAGCTCGATGGTGTCGTCGACCTGCTTGACGCTCATGGCAAGCTGGCTCATGTTCATTCCAACATCATGCATGGGAAATCTCCTTTTGTATGGGGCAGTTCAGTGGTTCAGATTTTACTACGCCCGCTCTGCGCGCAGTTGCATAAGAAAACGGGTACGAGTCTGTGCGACCCGCACCCGTTCACTGGGGGCTGTTTGTGACTACCATACTATCCGTGGTTGCACTCGGTGCATCCAGAAGTCCGGCGAGCGGTGCAAAAGCGCTCATAGACGGCGAGTAAGTAACAAGCGTATTACAGATGCTTCTCCAGCAGCGCCTGCAGCCTCGCCTTGGGTAGAGCGCCAACTGAGCGGTCAATCTCCTCGCCGTTCTTAAACACAATCAGCGTGGGGATGCTCATGACGCCATACTTCATGGCCAGGTCCTGGTTGTCGTCGACGTTGCACTTGGCAACGGCGAGCTTGCCCGCCAGCTCATCGGCAACCTCGTCAACGATGGGCGAGAGGGATCGACAGGGCCCGCACCACGGTGCCCAAAAATCGACCAGCACGGGCAGGCTGTCGTTAACGATGGAATCGAAGTTCTCGGGGGTAATCTGATTAATGTCAGCCATGGTGACCTCCATAATGCGACGCGGCTCGGCCGCGTAAAACTCAGTACGACCGTGCTTATACCCAGCCGCCCGCAAAGCAACCACTCGCGGGCGGCTCTTTTATATAATGGTGGCCACGCAAACGATTGGAGAGCGCATGCCCACGTCACAAAGCCAGAAAAAAGAAGCCATCGCCCAGGCGACCGAGCAGGAGCTCGCATCGCTCGCGGGTCGCGGCGTGCGTATCGCGGGCAACGCGTGCTCGCCGATTGTGCTGGTCAAAGGCGATTTGGACGAGGCCGAGCGTTCGGGTGGCGAGCTTGCCGCCGGCCCGGATGGCGCGGCGTTGCGCAAGGCGCTTGGGGCCATCGGCTACGCGCCCGAGGATTTTTGCGTGCTGGCAAGCGTCGCCGGCGTGGGTGACGGAGCGGTCGCGGTGGGCGAGACTCTGCCGTGCGAGCTGTTCCGCGAGGCGCTCGAGGCCTTGGACCCCGAGGCGGTCCTGCTGCTGGACGATCGCGCGGCCGATACCATGCGCGAGACCTATGCCGACATGCTTGTGGCAATCGACGACTTCGACACCGCCATGCTCAAGCCCGGTTTGGTCGCCCATGTGCAGGGTCGCCGCGTGCTTGCGCTCGACGGTTTTGAGGCGGCGCTCACTGACAAAGCCGCCAAGCAGCGCATGTGGGCATACATCAAGCAGCTGACCCCGGCGGCCGCTCCGCTGTAGCGGATTGGCGCCGGCGAGCGATTGCCTGGCGGGCAAGGCGCGCCTCGAGATCGGCGCCGCACTTCTACATCACAGCGCGCAGCTCAAACCGATCGCCGCTAATGCGGAACTGACAGTTGCCATTCATGCGCTCCACGGCAAGTTTGATGCTCCTGGTGCCAAAGCCGTGGCCCGCATGCCGGGTCACGGGCATGCCGTCGACCATGCGCGGCGCGCGGTCAAACGTGTTGGAAACTAACAGCAGCAGCTGGCCGTCCTCTAATCGCAGGTCAAAGTCGACGTATCGCTTTCCTTGGGGTGCGGCGCTTGCGGCGGTGATAGCGTTTTCCAAGGCATTTGAGAGCACGCTAAACAGGTCGGCGTCACCTACGTGGATGGTTTCGGGTACGGCGGCGCGCAGGTTGGCGGTAATGCCGTTTCTATTGATATCCGAGTTAAATGACGAAAGCGCGATGTTTACGGTCTCGTTGGCGCAGAAGCGGCGTACGGCGGTGCGGTCGCCGGCTTCGCAGAGTTCGTCGATGCGTTTGAGCGCCTCGTCGGTGTGGCCCTCCTCAATTAAAGCGGCCAGGCCGCGTAGGAAGTGGCGCATGTCGTGGCGCAGAATCGACAGCTCGCGCCCAGATTGACGCCAAGCCTCGAGCTCTTTGATGGCGGCGCTGTCGCGGGTTTCGAGCATCCAGCGCTCTCGCTCGGCGGTTTCCTTTTCTTCGTATTCGCGCAGGTAGACGGCGAGGAACATAAGGTAGAACGCGCAGAGTGCAAAGGCCAAAAACTCAACCGTCACCACCGAGCCCGAGTGGAACAGCGTGGTGTAGACGTTGGTGGCGTAGTCAAAGATGTAATAGACGAGCGGTAGGATTAAAAGGATGCCCAGCTCGGTGGTGCTTTTAATCGCCAAGCGCGGACCGATGTCGCCGGCCCAATGCAACAGGACGGCAAAGACGGCGAGCGTGGTCGCGATGCGCGCCAGATAGTATGCGATCTGAGAATCGGTTGCGGCAAATGCGGCGATGCCCATCCAATTGCTGAACTGGCAGCTCAGATAGGCACTCGTAATGCCGAGCACGGCAAGCAGCGGGCTCAGGCGGTAGCGCGCGCACAAATAGATGA
>CABUVB010000100.1 GCA_902494815.1 uncultured Collinsella sp.
CCGCCGGCGGGGACGTAGGCATCGAGCGTGGGCTGCAGGTGCGCCGTATCCACGCCTAACTCATGTGCGGCAAAGAATGCAGCGGCAACGTTGTAGACCATGTACAGGCCGTTGTAGCGTGTGGCGATGTGTGCGGCAGCCGCGTCGGGCGCAGATCCAAAGACCAGGTCAAAGCCGTAGCCGTCGCAGCCAAGCTCCACGCCCGTCACACGACGGACCAGCGCGGGACGACTCCAGCCGCACGAAGGGCAATGATAGGCGCCGAGCTGGCCGTACTGTACATAGTCGTACTCCAGCGGCGCGTTGCACTGCGAGCAAAAACGCGAGTCGCTAATGCGATCGGACTCGGTGCCTGTGGCACCGTCGATGCCAAAGGCAATGCTCATATTGGGGACGCGTGCGGCGATCGAGGCGCACAGCGGATCGTCGGCGTTATAGATGAGCGTCGTTGCCGGCGAAAGCTCCAGCGCATGGGCGATGACGTCCTGAGTATGGTCGATCTCGCCGTAGCGGTCCAGCTGGTCGCGGAACAGGTTGAGCAGCACAAAGTAGGTCGGCTTGAGCTTGGGCAGGACGCGCACCGTGTAGAGCTCGTCGCACTCAAAGACGCCCACGCGCTCGCCGCCGCCGGTTCGCTTGAGGCCGCTGCGGGCCTCAAGCAACGCGCCCACCACGCCCGGCTCCATGTTGTTTCCGGCACGGTTGCATACCACGGTGGCGCCGCTAGCGGCAACGGCGTCGGCGATGAGGTTGGAGGTGGTGGTCTTGCCGTTGGTGCCGGTGATTACCACGCTGCGGTCGACAAGACCCGCGAGGTCGCTTAGCAGCTCGGGGTCGATCTTCATGGCGATGCGGCCGGGGAGTACGCCGCCCTGGCGCTTAAGGACGGAGCGCAGCCCCCAGCGGGCGATATCGCTCGAGGTGCAGGCGAGAGATGAGCGGAAGTTCATGAAGCCGTTCCTAACGTGAATGACATGGTCGTGGCGATTGTGCCGTTAAAAGCCGTAACGGCGCGCAAATTCCTGGGCAAGCTGCGATACGTCTTCGCAGGCGTTGGCCCAGGGGGCAAAGTCGGGAGTATCCGAGATGATGCCGTCGGCCTCCCAAACTGCCTGATGCGAAAGGTCCCAGGGGTCGTGCGGTTCGGGCCGGCAGGGGAGGTACGGCGTCTGATACATGGGGTTCAGCAAAAAGAACGCGCCGCCCTCGCAGCGGTTGGCAAACTCGCGCAGTGCGCGTGTCGCCGGGCGCATCTTGTTCGTTTTGAACAGCAGAATCGTGCGGGCGAGTAGGTACCAGGGGGAGTTCTCGAGGGCATCGGCCCCCATCTGCTCCTCGAGCTGGTGGGCCAGGGCAAAAAAGCCGTCCTCGTCTTCCAGACGAGCGAGGGCGAGTAGCACGGTGCCTGCAGCTCGGGTGGGATAGCCTTCCGCCTTAAGAACACGGCGAGAATAGTTGGCGGCAGCACGGTAACGAGCGCTCGCCAAGCACAGCTGCGAGATGGCCTCGAGTGTGTGGAGCCACCCGATAAGAGCCGGCTCGCTCACGGTGAGATCGGCCGCCGTCACGCCGTCTGCCAGCACCTTGTTGGCCCAGTAGTGCGGGGCCTCCATGTCGAACCCGGGCACGCTTTGCTGCAGGTAATCGGCCGTGGTCGCCTCGAGTTTCATCAGGTCGCCCAGGCAGGCGTCGACGGGCGTGTCCGCCAAAATGATGGCGAGCAGCTGGGCATCGACGGCCAGCGCGTCGACGCGGACGATCTTGAGCAGCTCATCGCGCATATCGTCGAACAGGCGGTTGCGCGTCTGTTCAAACTCCTCGTCGCTGCCCATGTCCTCGATGCGATGGAGCTCGTCGAGCAGGTGGCGGTGGACGCCTGCATAGGACAGCAGCGCCTGGGCATGCTCGGTCTGCGCATACTTATGAGGGTTGACGCTCACGTCGTTATGGACAAGATCGCGTGCTGCATCGGTGAGTTCGGGGTGCGACGCAACGTAGGCGCGCTCCAGGTAGGCGGGGATGTAGACGCTCGGATCCATTAGAGGTCTCCTCCCTTAAACGGCAGGCCCTGCTCGGCCGCCCGCAGGATGCGCTCGTCAATCTGGGAACGCACGATATCGTTGGTGGCGACCCAGGCGGCAAAGCTGGCGTTGTCGGGGGCGCCCAGGCCCTCCTGTAGTACCGGCGTCGCCTCGGACAGCGCAAGGACAAGCTCATCGGTGGAGCCCGGACCTACGTTGACGCGAGCATAGACGCCATCGGGAAACTCGGTTTGGAAGTAGAGTGCTTCGGCCGCGTGCGGGCATGAGCGCACCAGGATGCGCAGGTAGTGTTCGGCGCCCTCGTAATCCAGCTCGCGCCAGGCTGCGCTCATCAGCGCGATGAGCGTCCACGGGTCCAGGTCGCGCTCCGCGTCCTTGGGACGGCGGCGCAGCGGCGTGTTTGCAAGATAGGGCACGGAGTGGGCGGAGCGAAAACGCTTGAGCTCCTCGCCAGGGTATTCGAGCTTTGCCATGGCAAGCATCGCGGTATGGCGGACACCGGCGGGGTCGTTGGGCGCAAAGTCCAGGCTGCGATTCGCGGCATTCAGCGACATGCGGTAGCGGCCGCTAATGAGCGCGCGCGATGCCAAGGCGGCAAGCCAGCGCAGGTAGGGACGGCGGGTCAGGTCGCCTGCGGCCTCACGCTCGTAGGGGTCCTGCGCCGAGGCGATCTTGAGCGCCAGATCGTGCTCCACCTCGTCGCACTTGGACACCAGATACTGTACGTATTCCTCGTTGGATTCGGCGGTGAGCGCCGTCAGCATGCGCTGGGCATCCCAGTTGGCCGGATCGAGCGCGGCTGCCTCGCGGAGCATGTTCTCGGCAGCGGCCTCTTCTTGCTCTGCCTGGGCGTCGTCGGGGATAAAGGGGATGCGGTAGTCGACAGCCTCGACCACCTTGGCAATGAGATGCCCGGCGCGGTCGCGGTCGTGCACGATGAGCGGCGCGGGGTTACGGGTGAATTGTTCCATCAGACGCTCTACGGCGGCACCGTCGGTGAGCGGAATATTGTCGCGGCGCAAGGCCTCAAGAACGAGGCGATGGCAATCCTCTTGAATGGGATCGAATGCCATGGGGCCTCCTTTGCTGCGGTTAGGGTTCAAATGTTTCTATATAAGGTTCTAGTTTACCCGCATGTGGCACACCGGGGGTGCCGCACTTGGACATGCACCTTTGCACCACGAAGACGGATGTCGCACAAATGTCGGCACCTTGGACGACTGAGTGGTATCACGGTGCCGCAAACGGTCGATTTTTGGCGGCGAACGGGGCGCATTTTGGAGGGGCACCGTCCTGCCCGGGATATGTGGTCAACCTTGATAAAACGTTTGCCCAGCTTGGGAGTATGAATGCCCCACAAGGGTCTTCAGGGATAGAAAAAACGTTTCATCATTGTCGGCTTTAGGTGAATAACTGACCAACTAGAACGGTAGAATAATGTTTGTCTGAGCGTTGAGACGTTTAGACATCGCGCATTGTTATCGCCGGCAACGCGCAAAACGGTCCTAACGGAGCCAATTGGGTGCTCCGTTATATACGCAAGTCTAAGAGGGGCTTGTTTAGGAGGCACAGTATGGGACGTTTTACCAATCCTCGCGATCTGTACTTTGGTGAGGGCGCTCGCCATGAGGTGAAGAACCTCAAGGGCAAGAAGGCCATCATCGTTTCTGGCGGCAGCTCTATGCGCCGCGGCGGGTTCCTGCAGGACGTTGAGGCCGACCTCAAAGAGGCCGGCATGGAGGTCAAGCTGTTCGAGGGCGTCGAGTCCGATCCGTCCATCGAGACGGTCATGAAGGGCGCCGAGGCCATGCGCGAGTTCGAGCCCGACTGGATTGTCGCCATCGGCGGCGGCTCGCCCATCGATGCCGCTAAGGCCATGTGGGTCTTCTACGAGTATCCCGAGGAGTCCTTCGATAACATCATCCAGCCGTTCAGCTTCCCCGAGCTGCGTCAGAAGGCTCACTTCTGCGCCATCTCCTCCACCTCCGGTACCGCTACCGAGGTCACTGCCTTCTCCGTCATTACCGACTATGCCAAGGGCATCAAGTACCCGCTGGCCGACTTCAACATCACCCCTGATGTCGCCATCGTCGACCCCGAGCTCACCTACACCATGCCCGCCAAGCTGTGCGCTCACACCGGCATGGACGCTCTGACCCACTGCATGGAGGCCTACGTTTCCACCTGCGCTTCCATGTTCACCGACGCCAACGCTCTGCACGGCATCCGCGAGATCGTCGAGTGGCTGCCCAAGTCCTATGCTGGCGACCATGAGGCCCGTCAGCACATGCACGAGGCTCAGTGCATCGCCGGTATCGCCTTCTCCTCGGGCCTGCTCGGCATCGTTCACTCCATGGCTCACAAGACCGGTGCTGCCTTCGAGAACGGCCACATCATCCACGGTGCTGCTAACGCCATGTACCTGGGCAAGGTCATCCAGTGGAACTCCAAGGATCCCCGTGCTGCCGAGCGTTACGCTTACGTGGCCAAGGAGATCCTGCACCTTCCCGGCGAGACCAACGAGGAGCTCATCGCCGCGCTCGTCCAGAAGATTCGCGACCTCAACGACCAGCTCAACATTCCGCAGTCCATCAAGGATTACGCGAATGGTGGCGTGAAGGTCGACGCCGAGAACCCGCAGATGGTTTCCGAGGAGGAGTTCCTCGCCAAGCTGCCCGAGATCGCCGCGAACGCCGAGCAGGACGCCTGCACGCCCGAGAACCCGCGTGAGACCAAGGCTGCCGACTTCGAGAAGATCCTCAAGGCCTGCTACTACGACACCGACATCGATTTCTAATCGACTCTTGTTATCGTAATGAGGGGCTCCGCACGTATCCGTACGGAGCCCCTTTCTTTTTAATTATTAGAGAATGGGATAAAAATGGCTGCAATCTTCAATAGTCCCAGCAAGTACATCCAGGGCCCGGACGAGCTCGCCAAGCTCGGCTCTTACGTTGAGCCGCTCGGCGCTAAGGCCCTCGTCATCGTGACGCCTTCGGGCAAGAAGCGCGTCGGCACCAAGATCGAGGGCGGCTTTGCCGAGGCTAAGGCCGAGCTGCTGTTTGAGGACTTTAACGGCGAATGCTCCAAGGGCGAGGTCGATCGTCTAGTTGCGCTCGCGCGCGACAACGGTTGCGACATCATTGTCGGCGTCGGTGGCGGCAAGATCCTCGACACCGCAAAGGCTGTCGCCTACTACCTAGAGTCCCCGGTTATCATTTGCCCCACCATTGCTTCGACCGATGCACCGTGCTCGGCACTTTCGGTGCTCTACACCGACGACGGCCAGTTTGATAAATATCTCTTCCTTAAGGCAAACCCCAACATTGTCCTGATGGATACGACGGTTATCGCGGCGAGCCCGGTGCGCCTGACGGTTTCCGGTATGGGCGATGCGCTCGCAACCTATTTCGAGGCCCAGGCGACGCACGATGCCGACGGCGGCACCTGCGCTGGCGGCAAGGGCGGCATGGCCGGCCTGGCGCTCGCCAAGCTCTGCTACGAGACGCTTATGGCCGATGGCGTCAAGGCCAAGGTCGCGCTGGAGAAGGGTGCGCTCACGCCCGCCGTCGAGCACATCATCGAGGCCAATACGCTGCTTTCGGGTATTGGCTTTGAGAGCTCGGGCCTTGCTGCTGCTCATGCCATCCACAATGGTCTGACGATGCTGCCCGAGTGCCACAGCATGTATCACGGCGAGAAGGTCGCCTTCGGCACCATCGTCCAGCTGGTACTCGAGGATGCCCCGACCGAGAAGCTCGAGGAAGTCTTGGGCTTCTGCATTGAGCTGGGCCTGCCGGTCACGATGAAGGAACTTGGCGTTGCCGAGCTTACGCGCGAGCAGGCCATGATTGTTGCCGAGGCTGCCTGCGCGCCCGATGACACCATGTGCAACATGCCGTTTGAGGTGACGCCCGAGATGGTCGCCAACGCCATCCTGGGTGCCGACGCACTGGGTCATTATTACCTTATGGATGAGTAAAACAAATCTAAGGAGGGGCAAAGCCGGCAGATGGCTTTGCCTCTTTTTGCTATGGTGCAAAGTGGCCAGGTTAGTTTGCACCAATCGTTGTTTGATGAAGGGCGGATTCTCGTATGGCGCTTCCCATGGTTTATGGCGGTCCCGGCCGGTATGTTCAGGGGCCGGGCGAACTTTCGCGTCAGGGCAGGTATTTGTCATGGTTGGGCTGCGCTGCTTATGTCTTGTTTGACCAGGGCACCGAGGATCGGCTGTGCAAGCAGATCGTCGATGGATTTCTGGACGAAGATCTAAGTGAGCCGTTCTTTAAGATTTATGACGGTCCGTGTACGGAAGACGCCGTTGTCGAAATGGCTAAGGAAGCCCGGGCCGAGTATTGCGACATGGTGGTGGGTATTGGCGGCGGCAAGATACTCGATATTGCCAAGGCCGTTGCGTTTTATGCCGAGGTGCCGTTGTGCGTATGCCCCACGGCGGCTTCGATGGACGGTCCGTGCAGCGAGATTTCCGATGCCGATTTGCAGGGTGTTGCAAATGCGGTCTTTAGAAATGAGCGTAATATGGCCAACGAGCAGGCAAAGGTGATCAAACAAAAGCTCGTGCAGCTCATGTGCGAGGCATATTTGGCGCTTGATTGACCTTGTGCAATCGAGGCGGCGATAGGCCATGGGCTATTTGCCGCAAAGATGCTCCGCGTGTAATTTGCCCGAGGCGTGGGCCGATAGCGTATCATTATCTCTTGCTTGTTTGCACTGCTCAGGGAGGGGCCGCGCATGGCGCAGGAACACGATCTGTTTGATGACATTATCGAGATCAGCAAGGGTTTCGACTTTCTTAAAAACCCGCTTGGCGGCGTGACCGATGC
>CABUVB010000101.1 GCA_902494815.1 uncultured Collinsella sp.
ACGCGTACTTGCCCGGGGACAGAGATGCCCTTGTCGACCAGCGCCGAGATAACGCCCGAGGCCAACACGTCGGTCAGGCCGACGACAAAATCGGGGCGTTCGTTCGCGGGGCGCTCGGCGATTTGGGCACCGATGCCGTAGCCGTCGGCAGCGGTATTCCATTCGCCGGCGTCGATGACTTCGATCTTGATATCGGGGTGCAGAGCGAGGGCCTTGTGAATGCCAAGCACGCGTAGGGTGAGCTGCATAAATGCTGCTCGGCCGACGACGACAATATGGTGCGCGCCGCGGGCGATGGCGAGTTCGGCAATGATGCGACCCTGGGCCTCGTTGTCGGCCGCTACGTAGTAGCCGGGCTCGGAGCAATGGATGTCCAGGTGGACGATCGGCACGGGCATTTTAGTCATGGCCGGATGCCAGTCGGGGGACGCCATGGGCTGAACCATGACGCCGGACATCTGCGTGCCCATAAAATAGCGCAGGTAATGGTCCTCGAGAATGTCGTCGTTATCGGCGTTGGCGATGAGCAGGTCGTAGCCGTGCTTGCGGGCCTCGTTGTGGGCGCCGCTGGCGATTTGGAGCGAAAAGCCGTGGTCGAGACGGGGAAGCACCAGGCCAAAGGACTTGGTGGCGCCGCCCGCGAGCTGACGGGCGCTTTGGTTGGGCAGGTAGCCAAGGCGATTGATGGTCTCGTTGATGAGCTTGAGGGTCTCGGGGCGCAGCTTTTCGGGGTGGTTGAGCGCGTTGGAAACCGTGCCCAACGAAACCCCGGCCTCGCGCGCGACGTCGCTGATTTTTACCTTTGCCATAGCGGCCCCTTTGATGCGTTTCAAGTACAAGCCAGATTGTAGCATCCCAAACCTTCCAAAAAGGGACAGGTTTATTTTGGCAGGTTTTATCTGGGGAAACGCCGTTGCCAGCGCGACCACCACGAAGGGGACAGGCACCTTTGCGGTGGTTTGGACCGGCTGGGCATGTGTGCATCGGGTGGTATCTAAGTTGAGATACCACTTCTGGTATATCAGCTTGCGTTTGCGTGAGTACAATACTCGAACGTTATGCGTCTCAGCGCCCCCTGTGCGTGGACGTTTTGCAGTCAAGCGGACGAAGGGACTTATCCTATGTGCGGAATTGTCGGCTACACCGGCTCTGATATTGCAAAGAACATCCTGGTCACGGGCCTCAAGCGTATGGAGTATCGCGGCTATGACTCCTCGGGCGTCGCGCTCGAGGTAGGCGAGGGTGCCGCGGCGTACCTCGACGTCATCCGCCGCGTGGGCAAGGTCGCGGGCCTGGAGAGCGAGCTTTCCAACATCGACAGCGACGCTACCTGCGGTATCGGCCACACCCGTTGGGCCACTCACGGCAAGCCCTCCGTCGTTAACGCTCACCCCCACACCAGCTGCGACGGTCGTATCGCCATCGTCCACAACGGCATCATCGAGAACTTCGCCGAGCTGCGCGAAGAGCTGGAGGGCCGCGGCCATCACTTTAAGAGCGAGACCGATACCGAGGTCTTCGCGCATCTGATCGAAGAGGCTTATGCCGAGACGCACGACCTGATGGCCTCCGTGCGCGAGGCTTGCACCCACGTGGTCGGTGCCTATGGTCTGGCCGCCGTGTGCGCTGACGAGCCCGGCGTGATCGCCGTGGCCCGCAAGGATTCCCCGATCGTGGTCGGCGCGGGCGAGACCGGCGCCTATGTCGCCTCCGACGTCATCGCGCTCATCGACGCAACCCGCGACGTCGTGGTGCTCGAGGACGGTCAGTTTGCCAAGCTCACGCCCGCAGGCGTCGAGTATACCGACGAGGCCGGCAACGTGATTGAGCCCAAGGTCACCCACATCGACTGGGACCTGGACATGGCAGAAAAGGGCGGTTATCCCGACTTTATGCTCAAGGAAATTCACGAGCAGCCGCGCGTCGTGCGCGACACGCTGGTCGGTCGTATGACGCCGGCCGGCGAGCTCGACATCGACGAGCTGGGCCTTTCGCTCGAGGAGCTCAACGACATCGACCGCGTCTACGTGATCGCTTGCGGCACCAGCTATCATGCTGGCCTCATTGCTAAGAATCTCATTGAGGGCTGGGCTCGCATCCCCACCGAGGTGGAGGCGGCCAGCGAGTTCCGTTATCGCAATCCCATCATTACGCCGACGACGCTTGTCGTTGCCGTGTCCCAGTCGGGCGAGACGGCCGATACCCTTGCCGCCATTCGAGACGCGCGCATCAAGGGCGCCAAGGTCTTCGGCATCACCAACGTGGTGGGCAGCCCCGTGGCGCGTGAGAGCGACGGCGTCATCTACACCAAGGCCAACAAGGAGATCGCGGTCGCCTCGACCAAGAGCTTCATCGGCCAGGTTGTGAGCCTGACGCTGCTGGCTCTGCTGCTGGCGCAGGTCAAGTACCGCCTGACCACCAAACAGGCACGCATGCTGTTCCGCGAGCTTTCCGATACTGCCGAGCAGATCCAGTGGATTTTGGACACGCAGACCGATGCCGTGCATGAGGCTGCCCTGCTGTGCAAGGATGCGCAGTCGGCGCTGTTCGTGGGCCGCGGCATGGGTGCCGCTATTTCCTACGAGGGTGCGCTCAAGCTCAAGGAGGTCAGCTACCTGCACGCCGAGGCCTACGCCGCCGGCGAGATGAAGCACGGCCCCATTGCCCTGATCGACCCGGGCTTCCCTGTCATCGCTGTGGCCACCAAGAGTGCCACCTACGACAAGACCGTGTCGAACCTTATGGAGTGCAAGGCGCGCGGTGCCAAGGTCATCGTCGTTGCCACCGAGGGCGACGAGGAGATCAGCAAGATCGCCGACTGCATTATCCGCGTGCCGGCAGTCCGCGACGTGTTCAGCCCCATCACGGCGAGCGTTCCTCTGCAGCTGCTCGCACGCGAGGTCGCCATCCTGCGCGGCTGCGACGTCGACCAGCCCCGTAACCTGGCGAAAAGCGTCACGGTCGAATAATCGAGTTCCGTCGTTCTAACAACTAAGGCCCGGCTCCGCATCAAGACGGAGCCGGGCCTTGTTGCATTTGCCCAGATAAAACCTGCCAAAATAAACCTGTCCCTTTTTGGCAGGTTAGCGGAGCTTGCTGGTCTCGAAGTACTCGGGGAACTGGTCCAGAACCTCGGTTTGGTTGCGGAACATCATGTGCAGGTGCTTGCTGACCAAAAAGCTCGCTTCGATGGGGTCGCGACCGGCGATAGCGCGGCGAATCTGCTTGTGCTCGTTCACGATGTCCTGATTGTCGAGAACCTGCGTGGCGGCGCGCAGCCAGCGGAAGCGCTCCAGGTCGGCATTGGTCTCTTCGAGCCACGACCACACGGTGCTGCGACATGCGATGCTAAAAATCATGTGATGCATGAGGTTGTCGCTCAAAAAGAAGCCGATGCGATCCTCATCGGCCATGGCCTTTTCCTGCAGCGCGATGGCGCGGTCGAGCTGCTCGATGCCTGCCGAGGTGGCGCGCGCACAGCACTCCACGATCACCTGCTTTTCCAGATGCTCGCGGATGTAACAGGCACTCTCGGCAAGGGTGAGGTTGATGGGTGAGACGTAGGTGCCACTCTGGGGCACGGTGCGCACCAGGCCTTCCTGCGCCAAGCGAACCAAAGCCTCGCGCACGGGCGTGCGACCCATATCCAGGTCATCGCAAAGTTGCTTGACGCCCAGCTTTTCGCCCGGCTTGTAGTCCAGGTAGACGATTTTGCGTCGAATGGTGTGGTAGGACTGGTCCTGTAGGCTCGTTTCCTGCTCGCCGACGTGCATCGATTCTTCCATAGCGCCTCGCAACTGTTCTATCAAACTCATATGTCAGTTGTTAATTATGCCGCGAATCAGCTCTCCGCGGTGGGTAATTCGGCTGTTGCCTGAGAACTATTGCGGCATCTTAGTCTGTGTTTGCGCAAGGCTGCGCTCAATGTTGCCGTATCATAAGCCGTCGCAAACGTGAAATAGAAAGAAGGAATCCCATATGCAACTGGCAAATATCGTACGCGAGCGCTGGAAAGGCGTCTTGTTCTGCCTGATCATCGCTATCCCCGCGACGTTGCTCGGCAAACAGATTGAGGTGGTCGGCGGGCCGGTATTTGCCATCCTCTTTGGCATGGTCCTGGCGCTCGTCTTTCCCAAGAATCGTCGCGAACCGCTCGCCGCCGGCGTTACCTATACGTCCAAAAAAGTCTTGCAGTACGCGGTTATCCTGCTTGGCTTTGGCATGAACCTCTCCCAGATCCTGTCCAAGGGCGCCCAGTCGCTGCCGATTATCGTGGCGACAATCTCGACCTCGCTCGTCATCGCCTTTGTGCTCTGCCGCGTTATGAACGTGCCGGGCAAAATCGCGACGCTTGTGGGTGTGGGTTCGTCGATTTGCGGCGGTTCTGCCATCGCCGCGACCGCACCCGTCATCGATGCCGACGATCGCGAGATTGCCCAGGCTATTTCGGTCATCTTCCTGTTTAACGTTATCGCGGCGCTCGTGTTTCCGACGCTCGGCGGCATGCTCGGGCTGACCAACGAGGGCTTTGGCCTGTTTGCCGGTACCGCCATCAACGACACCTCGTCCGTAACGGCTGCGGCGAGCGCTTGGGACAGCATGCATCCCGGCGCCAATGTGCTCGAGAGCGCCACGGTGGTCAAGCTCACCAGAACGCTGGCCATTATTCCCATCACGTTGGTTCTCGCATGCTGGCAGATGCATCTGGCGCGCAAGGCCGGCGGTGACGCTAAGAGCACGTTCTCCCTTAAACGCGCGTTTCCCACGTTTGTGCTGTTCTTTGTGCTGGCGAGCGTGATCACCACGGTGCTTCAGCTTCCCGCGTCCGTTACGGCGCCCATCAAGGAGCTGTCGAAGTTCTTTATTGTGATGGCCATGGCGGCTATTGGTTTTAATACCGATATCGTCGAGCTGGTCAAAAAGGGCGGTAAGCCCATCGCGCTGGGCTTTTGCTGCTGGATTGGCATTGCGTGCATGAGTTTGGGAATGCAGCACGTGCTGGGAATCTGGTAGAGAAGTAGCTTGTTTGCGTGCTGCGTGCTGGTGAGCGCATTCTCACGGTGGAGCGATAGGAGCTCTTGCGGGTATGGCTTGTCCGCAGGTTTATAAGTCCCGAAGAGCTCTTATCGCCCCGCCAGGATGGCGATGCGGGGCAACACCTATACTCGCAGGACGGCGCTTTCTGCCCTATAGTGTTTGGTGAGCAATATCGTTCAATTTTGAAACACTCGGTCGTGCGATCGGCGGCGGCTGCATGTCGCCGCGGACAGGGGCAAATCATGGATAGCGATGCCAGGCTGAACATCTTGACCGAGGCCCTAGCTGCTGCCGGGGCCTCGGCATTGACAATCGATGCGCGTGGGGACGTCGCGATCTCGACCATGAATGACGCGGCGCTTGAGCGGGATGTGGCGGCTTTTGTCGCTGAGCGCCTCGACCGTATAGGAGACGGCGCGCGTCTTGTTATGGGGCGTGCGGGTACGCGCCTGAGCCTGACCGTTCGCCCCACCGACAAAGAGGGCGGGGGCCTTTGGGTGGTCGTGGCGCGTGAGGTGCGCGGTGCCGCGGCGCATGCGGGCATCGAGTGGCTCAACGCCGATGAAGTTGAGGCCCGCTACGAATCGAGCGCGTACGGCATCGTTGAGGGTGCCGCTGCGGTGGCTGCACCGGTTGCCGAGAGCTACGCGCGCGGTGTGCCCCTTATGCTCGAGGGCGAGCTGGGAGCGGGTCAGGTCGAGATCGCCAAGCGCCTCTATCTGGACGGTCCTTTTGCCGATCAGCCCTTTGTTTCCGTCGCGCTCGATGAACTCACCGATCGCGGTTGGCGCCATGTGCTCAAAAGCTCCGAATCGCCGCTGTTCCAAACGGGGCTGACACTTTGCATTGAGGGCTGGAACGCGGTTGGCCCCCAGCGCCTCCGCGAGCTGGTCTCCACGATGGCCGACACCGCGTTGGCGACGCGCTGCCATGTGGTGCTGACGGCGAATGACATGCCGGGCAGCAGCGAAAGTGATCAAGCCGCCTTTGTGTCCGAGCGCTTCGCCTGCGCGGTGAGCGTGGCGCCGGCAATCGCCGAGCAGGGAGCCGCGTCGACGAAGGCTGCGCGCTATTTGGAATATCTCGCTGATGCATTTGGAACGGCAGCGCCCACGCTGTCTGTCGCGGCGACGAAGACGCTCGATGCTTACCGCTGGCCGCGCAATTATCTGCAGCTCCGCGAGGTCTCGGAACGACTGTATATATTGGTGGGGGCGGGCACGGTGGACCGCGCTGTGGCGGAGGAAGTGCTCGCCCAAGAGGACGTGATTAAGACCGCAACCTTTGGCGCCCCGACGCTTGAAAGTGACCTGTATATCCTGCGACCGCTGGCCGATACCGAGCGAGATATCGCGCATCTGGTTGTAGACCATCTCCACGGCAACCGAACCCGTGCGGCGGAGGTGCTGGGCATAAGCCGTACAACGCTGTGGCGCTTGCTGAAGGACGATGACCGCTGAGCGAGGCGCCCGTGACCGCGCGCGACGCGTGTGCTACAGTCCAAAGCGTTATTGTTTCGATTTGGTTACGGCGTGCGAGGGCATATGGCTGAGACTTCAAAACCGAGCCGCAGAAGGCGGAGTGCCGCGCCGGTCAACCGACGCACAACATCGGTGACGTGGGGCAAACACGCCTCGGGGTTTGATGGCTCGTTCAAGCGCACTAAATACGGCTATCCTTCGGCAAGCGCCCGCTTGGC
>CABUVB010000102.1 GCA_902494815.1 uncultured Collinsella sp.
CCCTACCAGGTGCATGTTGGCACGTTTTTGCTGGAGCAGGCGGGACCGCTCGTGCGCGCCACTGCCGGCGGCACCAAGGCCGTCATCGTGACGGACACCAACGTGGGCCCGCTCTACCAGATGCCCGTTAAGCAGAGCCTGGAGGCATCAGGCTACGAGGTGAGTATCTGCACCTTCGAGGCCGGCGAGGCCCATAAGCGCGCCGAAACCTATGTTGCCATTTTGGAGTTTGTGGCCGAGCACGAGCTTTCGCGCTCCGACGTGATCGTGGCACTCGGCGGCGGCGTCGTGGGCGACGTGGCGGGCTTTGTGGCCGCCACCTACATGCGTGGCTGCAAGTTTGTGCAGATCCCCACGAGTCTGCTCGCCATGGTGGATTCGTCGGTGGGCGGCAAGACCGCCATCGACCTGGCTGCCGGCAAGAACCTGGCCGGCGCCTTTTGGCAGCCGAATGTGGTTATCGCCGACGTGGGGTGCCTGGCCACCCTTACGCCCGAGCAGTTCGCCGACGGCTGCGGCGAGGTCGTCAAGCACGCCGTGATCGCCGACCCAGAGCTTTTCGCCGAGCTGGAGAAGACCCCGCTCACGCTGGAGCTACTCAACCGCGATGTAGCCCGCGTAGCGCTCATCATCGCCCGCAATATTGACATCAAGCGCGCCGTGGTCGTTGCCGACGAGCGCGAGACCAACCAGCGCAAGCTGCTCAACTTTGGACACAGCGCCGGACACGCCGTCGAGGCCTGCGAGCACTTTGAGCTCGGACACGGCAACTGCGTGTCGATCGGCATGGGCATCATCACGCGCGCCGCTGCCCTGCACGGCGTTTGCGATGCTGCACTGCCCGGCCGTATTGAGGAGCTCTGCGCCCGCCACGGCCTCAAGACCCGCTGCGAGCTTTCCGCCGACGCCGTCTTTGCCGAGGCGCTGCACGACAAAAAACGCACCGGTGACACGATCGACCTGGTGATTCCGCACGGCATCGGCCGCTGCGGCATCGACCGCACGCCGCTTTCCACCTTCCACGATTTAATTGCCGAGGGCCTCGGCCAGAAGGGAGACGCTTCCGCATGCTAGCCCGCATCACCCCGTCCCCGCTCAAGGGCACTGTTCCCGCCATCGCGTCCAAGTCGATGGCGCACCGCCTGATCATCTGCGCCGCACTCGCCAACGGCGAGACGCACGTCGCCTGCAATACCACCTGTGCCGACATCGAGGCCACGGTGCGTTGCCTTACGGCGCTCGGCGCTCGCATCGAGACCGTCGAGGACGGCTTCCAGGTCCACCCCACTATGAAGAGTATTGAGTTTGGCCTGCTCAAGGCCCTTGCCGGCGGCACGCTCGATTGCGGCGAAAGCGGCTCCACGCTCCGCTTTATGTTGCCCGTCGCCTGCGCGCTGGGCGCAGAGGCCACCTTTGTGGGCCAGGGTCGTCTGGGCGCCCGCCCGCTGTCCCCGCTCTCGGACGAGATCATCGCCGCCGGCTGCGACCTACAGGGTCTGGGCGGTTTTCCGCTCAAGACGAGCGGACGCATGCGCCCGGGCACCTTTGTGCTGCCGGGAAACGTGAGCTCACAGTACATCTCGGGCCTACTGCTGGCAGCACCGCTGCTGGCCCAGCCCTCCTGCGTACAGGTGACCGGCCTGATCGAGAGCCGCCCGTACATTAACCTGACGATCCAGGCAATGAAGGCCTTTGGCGTCGAGGTCAACGTCGAGCGTATTCCGGCCAAGGACGGCCAGCCCGAGGTCACGAACTTCCGCGTAAGCAGCGGCTCGTACCGCACGCCCGGCAGCGTAGCCGTCGAGGGCGACTGGTCCAACGCCGCCTTTTGGCTGTGCGCCGGCGCCATCGGCTCCGACCCCATCACCGTGGAGGGTGTGTCGCTGAGCTCCGCACAGGGCGACCGCAACGTGCTTGCTGCGCTTTCGCGCTTTGGCGCCCGCATCGTGCGCTCCACCAACGCCGCCACCGTGCAGTCCGACAAGCTCGCCGGCTTTGAGATGAGTGCCCACGACATTCCCGACCTGGTACCCGTTATCTCGGCCGTGGCCTCGCTGGCACAGGGCCGCACCTTTATCCGCGATTGCGCCCGTCTGCGTATCAAAGAATCCGACCGCCTGGTCACCTCCACCCGCGAGCTCACCGCGCTGGGCGCGCAGGTGCGCATTGCCGGCGATGACCTCATCATCAAGGGTGTCGATGCCTTTACCGGCGGCGAGGTCGATTCGCACAACGACCATCGCATCGCCATGATGGCCGCCATCGCCGCGAGCCGTGCCACCGGCGAGGTCGTGATCCACGGCGCCGAGGCCGTCAACAAGTCCTATCCCGATTTCTTCGACCACTACCGCCTGCTGGGCGGCAAGGTCACGCTCGAGGAGGAATAGTATGTCCTCGACCTTTGGCAACGTCTTACACTTAAGCATCTTCGGCCAGTCGCACTCCCCCGCCATTGGCTGCTCGCTCGATGGCATTCCGGCGGGCATCGCCGTGGACCAGAAGCAGCTACAAGCCTTCCTCGACCGTCGCGCCCCCGGTCGCGACGAGACCGCGACCAAACGCCGCGAGGCCGACGCCGCGCATATCATCGCCGGTGTGGTCGATGGACATACCTCCGGTGCGCCCATCGCCGCGATTATCGAGAACACCAACACGCGCTCCAATGATTACTCCGAGCTGCGCCGCAAGCCCCGTCCCGGGCACGCAGACTTTCCGGCGCGTGTGAAGTACCACAACATGCACGACGTTGCCGGCGGTGGGCACTTCTCCGGCCGCCTAACGGCACCCTTATGCATCGCCGGCGGCATTGCGCTGCAGGCACTCGAGGCCCGCGGTATTCGGGTGATGGCTCACGTGGCGCAGATCGGCGGCATCTCCGACCTGCCCATGGACGACATGGTCTATCGCGAGGCCGACCGCAAGGCAATCCTTACGAACGACTTGCCCTGCATTGACGCTGCCGCTGCCGGTCGCATGCGCGAGGAGATTCTGGCCGCGCGCGACGAGCTCGACAGCATCGGCGGCATCGTGGAGTGCGGCATTTACGGGCTTCCCGCGGGGATCGGCGACCCCATGTTCGACGGTATCGAGAACCGCATCGCGCAAATCGCGTTTGGCATTCCCGCCGTAAAGGGCGTGGAGTTTGGCATGGGCTTTGCCGTGGCCGCCATGCGCGGCAGCGAGAACAACGATCCATATCGCATCGATGCCGAGACCGGCGAGATCAAGGTCGAGTCCAATAACGCCGGCGGCATCCTGGGCGGTATTTCGACCGGCGCGCCCGTCATGTGGCGCATGGCCGTAAAGCCGACGCCCTCAATTGGCCGCGAGCAGCAGACCGTAGACATGGACGCCATGGAAAATGCCGAGCTCTCGGTCCACGGCCGTCACGATCCCTGCATCGTCCCCCGAGCCGTCCCCGTAGCCGAAGCAGCCGCCGCCCTCGCCATCTGGGACGCCCTCCTCGAGGACGCCGCCCAGCGCCAACCCGCCCACCCCGGGCAATGATTCACGAAAGGGGTCCCTATGGACCTTGCTGACATCCGCCAGGCCATCGATGGCATCGACACCACGCTCCTCAACAGCTTTGTCGAGCGTATGGACATTGCCACCGAGGTCGCCAAATCAAAGATCGAGATGGGCAAGGCTGTCTTTGACCCCGCCCGTGAGCGCTCCAAGCTCAACAACCTCGCCAGCCGCGCGCCCGAGCGCTACGAGGCGCAGGCCATCACCCTGTTCCGTCTCCTCATGAGCATGAGCAAGGCCGAGCAGCAGCGCTACATCAACGAGCTCAAGGGCATCACTGTCTCGCAAAAGGCCCACGCGACGGCTGCAGCCTCCGACACGCCCTTCCCTCAAACTGCCACCGTCGCTTGCCAGGGCGTTGAGGGTGCTTACAGTCAAATCGCCGCGTGCAAGCTCTTCGACGTGCCCGACATCGCGTTTTTCGAGACCTTCGAGGGCGTTATGCGCGCTGTGCGCGACGGCTTCTGCGAGTTTGGCGTGCTGCCCATCGAGAACTCCACCGCCGGCTCGGTCAACGCCGTCTACGACCTGCTCGCCCAGTTCGACTTCCACATCGTGCGCTCGCTTCGCCTCAAGATCGACCACAACTTGCTCGTCAAGCCCGGCACCAAGCTCGCCGACGTGCGCGAGGTCTACAGCCACGGCCAAGCCATTGCCCAGTGTGCCGGCTTTATCGAGTCCCACGACCTGCACGCCACCAAATACCCCAACACGGCCATGTCGGCCGAGATGGTCGCCAACTCCGAGCGCACCGACGTCGCCGCCATCGCCTCGCGCAGCTGCGCGGCACTCTATGGCCTGGAGGTGCTGGAGCCCAACATCCAGGACTCGGACAACAACTACACGCGCTTTGTCGTCATCAGCCGCGAGCCGCGCGTCTACCCCGGCGCTAATCGCACCTCGCTCATGATCACCACGGCCAACGAGCCGGGCGCCCTCTATCGCGTGCTCGAGCGCTTCTACGCACTCAACATCAACCTGATCAAGCTCGAGAGCCGCCCCATCCCCGGCCGCGACTTTGAGTTTATGTTCTACTTTGATCTGGACTGCCCCTTTGGCAGCAAGGCCCTCGACGACCTGCTCGATTCGATCGACGACGTGTGCGAGAGCTTTACCTACTTTGGTAGCTACACGGAGGTGCTCTAGATGACCGATACCGCTGCATCCCGCCCCTACGGCGTACTGGGCCGCGTACTGGGCCACAGCTACACCCCGACCATCTACAAGGAGCTCGCAGGCCTGGAGTACGTGCGATTTGAGCGCGAGCCCGAGGACCTCCAGGCCTTTATGACGGGTGACGAATGGGAAGGCACCAACGTGACCATCCCCTACAAACGTGCCGTCATAGAATACCTGGACGAGCTGAGCCCGCTGGCCGAGCGCATGGGCAACGTTAACACTATCACACGCCTGCCCGATGGCCGCCTGCGCGGTGACAACACCGATTACTTTGGTTTCCAGTGTCTGGTCGAGGAGCTGGGGGTTGAGGTTGCCGGCAAGAAGGCCCTCGTGCTCGGAGCCACCGGTGGTGCCGGCACCACGGCAAGCATGGTGCTCGGCGACCTGGGCGCCACCGTGGTGCCCGTGGGCCGCACAAGCGAGGTCAACTACGGCAACATCGCACAGCAGTCCGACGCAGCGCTGCTCGTCAACTGCACGCCCGCCGGCATGTTCCCCCACTGCCCCGACGCTCCCTGCACGCTCGAAGGACTCGATGCGCTCGAGGGCGTCATCGACATTGTCTACAATCCCGCCCGCACGGGTCTGATGCTCGAGGCCGAGCGCCGCGGCATCCCCTGTATCGACGGCCTGCTGATGCTCGTGGCCCAAGCGGCACAGGCCGTCGAGCGCTATACCGGCCAAGCCACCCCGCGCGAGCGCATCCTGGACGTAACGGAGCGCCTGTCGCGCCATGAACAGAACATCGCCCTGATTGGCATGCCTGGCTCGGGCAAGACCCGCGTGGGCGAGCAGATCGCTCAGCTCACGGGCCGCGAGCACATCGACCTCGATCGCGCCCTCGAGGAGCGCCTGGGCATGCCCTGCGCCGACTTTATCGTCAAGTGCGGCGAGGCGGCCTTCCGCGAGCAGGAGACGGCAGCGCTGACCGACATCTCCAAGCGCAGCGGCTTGGTTCTCTCCACCGGCGGCGGCGTGGTTACGCGCGACGAGAACTACCCTCTGCTGCACCAAAACAGCCAGATCGTGATGCTCAACCGCAAGCTCGACGAGCTCGCCCACAAGGGCCGCCCCATCACCGCGCGCGACGGCATCGACAAGCTGGCCGAGCAGCGTATGCCGCGCTACCGCGCCTGGGCCGACTACATCATCGACTCACGCGACTGCGCCGCCAACACCGCCCATGCCCTCCTCGACACCCTCCCACCCGCTCTCTAACCAAAACCACCACAAAGGGGGCAGGCACCTTTGTGGTGGTTTTTCAACTGCAAAGGAAGCAACCATGAAAGCACTCGTCATCAACGGCCCCAATCTAAACATGCTTGGCATTCGCGAGCCGGGCATCTATGGCAGCGACAACTACGACCGCTTAGTGCAGATCTGCCAGGAAGCGGGCGCTGCACAGGGCTTCGACGAGGTCGAGGTCTTCCAGTCCAACCACGAGGGCAGCATCGTCGACAAGATCCAGGAGGCCTACGGCAAGGTCGACGGTTCGAATCCGCCATGGAGCACCATCGTTTATTAAGCCCAGGCCGCTTGGTGGTCTGGGCTTTTTTCATCTTGTGTGCTGCTGGAGCCGAGCGCGAGCATGCCGCTGCTGTTTGTTGGGTTTGGCATTTTACTTTTCGAGATGCTCCCTCAGCAGCTCCAGCGCGTGGGCGTAGCCCTGCAAGCCTTCGCCGGTGATGGTGGCGAAGCAGGCCAGGCGTGCATAGCTCACCTGGCGGAAGTCCTCGCGGGTCTCGACGGCGCTGATGTGGACCTCGACGGCAGGGATGGCGACGGCCTTGAGGGCGTCGAGGATCGCCACGCTCGTATGCGTGTAGGCGGCCGGGTTGATGACGATGCCGTCGACCTTTCCGTAAGCCTCCTGGATCTTGTCGACGATGCTGCCCTCGTGGTTAGACTGGAAGACCTCGACCTCGTCGAAGCCCTGTGCGGCACCCGCTTCCTGGCAGATCTGCACTAAGCGATCGTAGTTGTCGCTGCCGTAGATGCCTGGCTCGCGAATGCCG
>CABUVB010000103.1 GCA_902494815.1 uncultured Collinsella sp.
GCTCGGCAAGTGTTGCCGCCTTTTTGCGACGCCACATCTTATCCGTGATGGGAAAGCCGTCGCGCTCGGCGCGAAATGTGCCAAACATGCGCATCTCAATATGGCCGATGGTATCGACAGCCTCAACCTCGCCCGCCTGGAACAGATGCTCGCTTTCGCCCTCAAAATCATCGCGTAGTGAATACCGCGACAGTTCACGCACCGGAAGCTTCTTGCGAATCCTGACGGCAGGCTCGCCCAGACAATGCATCGCAAGACGTGCGAACAGCCGATACGATGGGTCTAAAATCCCCGAGCGATTCATAGACATCCAAGCGGCAAGATCGCTATCGCGGCCCGCAGCGGCCAGGTGCAGCGCCACGATCCAGGCTTCTGAGCCGCCGACCTGTGTCTTGCTAATATCGAGCAGTTCTGCCTCTTCGCGAACCGATACCAGCGACGTATTGCGCAGGTACGCCACGCGCTCAAGCAGCAACGCGTTTTCGCGCATGTACGCAATCGATTCGTCGGCGAGCTTGAGCACCTGAACCGCACGGAACTTCGCGTTGACCGGCCGCCCCTCCGCCAGCGATTGCCAACCCTCCAGCAATAACCCAAACAGCTGAATTTGATTGTCACGAACACGCACCGCAAAGCGGTCGAGCTCGCCAAACGCCACATCGTCGGTCACGGGCAAGCCCGCGAGCAGGCGCCGCGCCGCGAGCACCATACGCAGCCAAATGGATGGTGCCTTAAGCCCGCGGATATCGAGCGCCTCGAGTATCTGCGCCATCTTGTCATCGCGCTCGTCGGGTTTAGCAAACGAGCCGTCGAACAGCTCCACCAGCATATGGTCGGCCTGTATGAGAATCCCCGCGATGTCGAGCTCGCAATCATAAGCTTTGCACGCCTTGAGCTTCGCGAGAACATTGCCGTCTTCCGCTCGCTCGGTTAGGTGGCGCTTGACCTCGATATGCGCGGACAGCATGTCGAGCACCTCGCAGGATGTCTGTTCTTGCACAACAGGGTTGGCGGGAAGCCCCAGGTCATTGTCGCCATAAAAGGCGATGGTGAGCGCCTGGGCTATTTTCCAGGTAGCGGGATCGACCTCACGGGCCGCCTGGTCACCCGCACGTTCGATAACGGACGCCATATACCTTGCTAGCTTTGTATTGCACACGCTGACAGCCGCCAGATACACGCCGAGTGCCTCGGCGGGTGCCGGCTCTTGCTCCTGCTTTTCCGCATTGATCATCGCCGACGCCGCACGGCAAATGTCCCCTCCGTGCCCGGTCAGGGCAAGATCGGCCCCATACTGCCCGGCAAGTTCCAATACCACATGGCGGTCCAAGAACGCGTCGGCCAGGTCCATAGCCAAATCGCATCGGCCCGCCTTGATCAAAATGCGAGCAGCCCGCGATACAAGTTCGGGACGGATCTCGGCAACAAGCTTTCGCAGCCTCAGGCGCGCGTTGTCCTTAGCGCCCAAACACCTAAAGGTGCGATCAGACGGATCCACGCCAAAAATCGGATAATCGCGCACAAAGATGGACTGGTCGACCATCGAAAGCCTCACGCCGCACGCCTCTAGCTCCGCAATGCGGCCCTCGCCCATCAGTACCATCAAACAGGCAACGGTAAACAACAGGTTGTTCTCGAGCGATGCGAGATCGGCCAGCGCCGCACCGTACACGTTGACGATTTCGTTCTCGAGCAACCCGGCAACATCGCCCTGTCCATACATTCCCGTCTGCAGGGCAGATACCAGCTCGGGTACACCCTGTGTGAGCCGATAGAAATCAAGCGATGTGCTGATTGAGAACGCCGTGGCCCATGACGAATACTCATAGGCGTGCACCTTGAGCATCTGCGCATTGACTTTTACAGAATCGCCCAGCCCGTGGATAAGCAATCGGTTGGAGGGGCGGCAGGCAATAAAGACCCCCGTCCCCGTAGCACGTAAGCTGCGGATTCGATCGATGAGGTCCTCGGTTTCGTGCTGCTCGAGATTGGGCACGTTATCGATCGCAACGAGCGAATGAGGTTTGTCCTTAAGCTCATCGGCGACAACCTCGAGCTGCATAAAGAGCTCGCGTCCAATCGCGCGGTCGGCCTCGATAATCCGAACCGGCCCTCGTGTGGGGTCCGATTTAACCTCCTGCACGTATTGCAACAACACCGACGTCTTGCCAAACCCATCGGGCGCGTAGAGCAAAACAATTCCCGCCTTGCGCCCTTTAACGATGAGCTCGTTCATCAAGCGATCGCGCCGCACCATATAGCCGCCGCCCGTCGGCATCAACTCGAGGTCGTCCGTATTGCCCAGATCGTTTACCATGCTTGCTCCTCAACTCGACCATATGGACACCGTAGCTGCAGGACCATATGAGCCGCCCCGTGAATGGCGCGACTTAGAGTTTTTAATTGTCTGCCGGTACGTGTTTGGCAAGTTTTTGTACAGCGAGGCCCGATGGTAACTTATCCCCCGACCAATAGGTCTTTGCGCAGGTCAATGCGCTTGCCAGCATGTCCTATCCCATTTGCAGTGTAGCGCAGTCGGCTATTTTTATTTGAGTTGCGCAACTCGCCTACTCCTCGCTACCGCCTGCGACTCTATGGTGGCAAATGTGCATAGAATCTGCTATAGAATGAATCACAAAAATTTAAAACCCTCCAGTCAAGCACGCGGCAAGGTTTCCGTCATGTATACGCCACGGCGTATGTCCACTAAAAAGGCCCCCGCAAAGCGAGGGCCTTTTGAAAAGCTATGTAAGATCGCTTGATCGCGTTACTCGCAGAGCGAAAGAGCGGCCTCGTCAGCAACGACGACGCAGTTGGTGTGCAGCTGCAGGATCGAAGCCGGGCATTTGGGCGTAACCGGACCATAGCACATATCGTGCACGGCCTGAGCCTTAGCCTCGCCGTTGGCGACAACCAGGATCATGCGGGCATACATGATGGTCTGGGTGCCCATGGTGTAAGCCTGACGGGGCACGTCATCGATGCTGTCGAACAGGCGGCTGTTGGCCTGAATGGTGCTCTCGGTGAGGTCGACGCAGTGCGTGCCCTTGGAGAAGTGGTCATCGGGCTCGTTAAAGCCGATGTGACCGTTGTTGCCAATGCCGAGCAGCTGCAGATCCGGGTAACCGGCGGCAGCGACGATCTTGTCGTACTCGGAGCAGGCAGCGGCGGCATCGGGGTTGGAGCCATCGGGCACGTGCGTGTTGTTCAGATCGATATTGATGTGATCGAAGAAGTTCTCGCGCATAAAGTAGTGATAGCTCTGGGGATCGTCGTGCGAAAGACCACGATACTCATCCAGGTTATAGGTGCTGACCTCGGCGAAGTCAATGTCACCCTTCTCGTACCAAGCAGCGAGCTGTTTGTAAGCGCCAATCGGGGTGGAGCCGGTGGCAAGACCCAACACGCAATCGGGCTTGAGGATAACCTGGGCCGAGATGATATTAGCGGCCTTGCGGCTCATATCCTCGTAGTCTTTAGCTTTAATGATTTTCATTACGCGTCCTTTCTCGTACAAGAGAGGCAAGGCTCCCCTTACAAGCACTTGCCCGCGGCCCGCGTCGGCCGCAACCAACGTGTGCGGCCACCAGGGCGAGGTCGCGTAATATATGTGTCTCGTGTCTAACCGCGTCGAGGCCCCTGCCCGTCCACGGTGACCCGAAGCTGTTTGGCTTCGGACAAATCCCATCTTGCCACGGAGGGCGTCCTCTTTCAAGGGCGCCCTCCGTAAACGTGTTTGAATTGTAGGCTAAAGGCCAAGCGGAGCGACTAGCGCTCACGCGCGACGATAAGCTGGTCCATCTCCTCGACATGCTCGCCAACGGAACCCTTGATGCTCGAGAACTCAACGGAGTTACACACCAAGATGGGAACCGTCACATCGTAGCCCTCGGCAGCAATTGCCTCGCGATCGAACTCGATGAGTACATCGCCCTTATGGACGATGTCACCCACTTGCGCATACACAGTAAAATGTTTGCCCTCGAGCTGAACGGTGTCCAAACCAACATGGATGAGCACGTCTAGACCATCGACCGTGTTGAGCGCAACGGCATGACCCGTGGGAAAAATCGCCTCGACCTTAGCGTCAGCCGGAGCAATCACACGTGTACCCGTAGGCTGAATCGCCACGCCCTGGCCCAAAAGGCCGGTAGCAAACGTCTGGTCTTTGACCTCGGATAACGGAATGACGTCGCCCGAGATGGGAGCATCCAGCGTAAGGACTCGACCACGCATACCAAAAGACCTCAGGACTTTAGTGAACATGCTCCCCCTCGGACATACCAATCAATCAAAATAACTTTAACAGTTTACCACTTGGCACCCGTTTTTGACCATTAGGGAAGTTCGCGCTTGACAACCTCGACGATGTCGTCAACCACACGCTGGGTCAACTCGTGCGTCTCGGCCTCGGCCATCACACGGACCAGCGGCTCGGTGCCACTCGGACGTACCAGAATGCGGCCGCGACCGTTGAGCTCCTTCTCGGCGGCAGCGACGGCGTCCCAAATGGGCTGACAATCGTCCAGGCCGGCCTTATTGTCGGAATGTACGTTGACAAGTACCTGCGGGTACTTCTTCATGATGCCGGCAAGGTCGATGAGGGTGCGGCCGGTGCGCTTGAGCACGGCCAGAAGCTGCAGGGCCGTCACCAAGCCGTCGCCGGTGGTGTTGTGCTCCAGGAAGATGATGTGGCCGGACTGCTCGCCGCCGATGACGGCACCGTCCTCGAGCATACGCTCGAGAACATAGCGGTCGCCCACGGCGGTCTGGACCATCTCGAAGCCCTGCTCCTTCATGGCGATGGAGAAGCCTAGGTTGCACATAACGGTCGAGACGATCTCGGAGTTGGCGAGCTTGCCGCGAGCGGCCAGGTCGGAACCGCAGATGGCCAGGATGTAGTCGCCATCGATTTCGTTGCCCTCGCTGTCCACGAACAGCACGCGATCGGCGTCGCCATCGTGAGCCAGACCGATGTCGGCGTGGGTGCGCAGCACGAGCTCGCGCAGGGGCTCAAGATGAGTGGAGCCGCACTCGACGTTAATGTCGGTGCCGCAGTAATCGGTGTTGATGGCATGGACCGTGGCGCCCAGGCGCTGCAGTGCGGCGGGCGTGGTCTGGCAAGAAGCGCCGTGGCCGCAGTCGACGGCAACAACCAGGCCGTCGAGTTTAAGGCCGTCGAGCGTGCTGATGGCATGATCGACATATGCCTTGCGGGCGTCCTTCATCTTGATGATGTGACCCACGCCGGCACCGGTCGGCAGCGTATCGGCAGCCATGGCCTCCTCGGACATGACCCAGGCGCTGATCTCTTCCTCGACAGCATCGGGAAGCTTCATGCCCTTGCGGCTAAAGAACTTGATGCCGTTGAACTCCGGCGGATTGTGCGAAGCAGAGATGACGATGCCGCCGTCGAGCTCGTTTTGGACGGTGAGCAGCGCCACGGCCGGCGTAGGGATAACGCCGCAGCAGTGCGGTCGGCCGCCCTCGGCCATAATGCCGGCGGTCAGAGCACTCTCGAGCATGGTGCCCGAAAGACGCGTGTCACGGCCGATGCAAATGTCCGGACCAAGGAACTTGGTCGCCGCACGACCAAGGCGAAACGCGAGGTCGCACGAGAGGTCGGCGTTGGCGACGCCGCGGACGCCATCGGTACCGAAGATGTTCTGGGGCATAGGATCGCTCCTTCCCAAGTGGGCAAAACGCAGCCGCCCACCCTAGTCGAAAAGAAAAGCGGGACCCGCCGAGCAATCGGCAGGCCCCGCTTGTACATTGTATCTCGTAAGGAGATAAAACCTTAGCGCTTGGAGAACTGGGGAGCGCGGCGAGCCTTCTTGAGGCCGTACTTCTTGCGCTCGACCACGCGAGCATCGCGCGTAAGGAAACCGGCCTTCTTGAGGTCAGCACGGTAGTCGCCAGCGTTCAGAAGAGCGCGAGCGATGCCCAGGCGCAGAGCGCCGGACTGACCGGAGATGCCGCCGCCATCGCACAGAGCGATAACGTCGAACTGACCGGCGGTGTCGGTCACCTTGAAGGGAGCAAGGGCGTTCTCAACGAGCTGATGACGGCCGAAATACTGCTCGGCGTCACGCTTGTTGATGGTCACCTTGCCGGTGCCGGGGACGAGACGGACGCGGGCGACGGCGTTCTTACGACGGCCGGTACCCTGGTAGACAACGGTGTTCTCAGCCATCTTTAAGCCTCCAGCTCAATCTTCGTGGGGTTCTGGGCAGCGTGCGGATGCTCGGCACCAGCGTAGACCTTAAGCTTGGTCATCTGGGCACGGCCGAGGGTGGACTTGGGCAGCATGCCGCGAACGGCGCGCTCGATAACCTTCTCCGGGTGCTTCTCCATAGCCTGGCGGAAGCTCTCAGCCTTGAGGCCGCCGTTGTAGCCGCTGTGGCGATAATAGGTCTTCGTGTCGGCCTTGTTACCGGTAAGCTGGACCTTATCGGCGTTGATGACGACAACGAAGTCGCCGCAGTCGCTGTTGGGCGTGAACTGGGGCTTGTTCTTACCGCGCAGAATCATTGCGATCTGGGTGGCAAGACGGCCCAGGACAGCACCATCGGCGTCGACGAGAACCCAGTTGCGCTGGACCTCGCCCTGCTTGGCGTAGTGAGTCGATTTCGAAATCACTTAGACTCCTCCATGTACAGTACGTGTTGTTACAGAGATTCACGGGGCTCTGCAAGTAAC
>CABUVB010000104.1 GCA_902494815.1 uncultured Collinsella sp.
ACCAGGATGCCCGAGGCGTCGCCCAGAACCTCGGAGACATTCTGCTCGTCGAGGCTCTCGCCGTCGACCAGCTGGACGTCCACATGGCGATCGTAGAAGACGCCCGCATGGTGCAGGGCCTCGATAACCGACAGGTACGCATCGGGCAGCTGCGTGTACTTACCCACGACGGCGATCTTCACCTTGTCGGCGTGATGGTTGGCGTGATTCTGTTTGCGCAGGAACTCGTTCCACTCGCTCATGTCGCGCTCACGCGGATCCAGACCCAGGCGCTCGCAAATGCGCAGGTCAAAGTCCTGCTCGGCAAGCAGTTGCGGAACATCGTAAATGCTCGCGCAGTCCTCGTTGGTAAAGACGCAATCGGTGTCGACGTCGCAGAAGCTTGCGATCTTTCCGCGGATAGCGTCATCGATATGGTGGTCGGAGCGCAGCACGATGATATCGGGCTGGATGCCAAAGCTGCGGAGCTCCTTGACGGAATGCTGCGTGGGCTTGGTCTTGACCTCGTGGGCGGCGGCGATATAGGGAACGAGCGACACGTGAATGTAGCAGACATTCTCGGGACCGGCCTCCTTGCGGTACTGGCGGATGGCCTCGACAAACGGCTGCGACTCGATGTCGCCGATCGTGCCGCCCAGCTCGGTGATGACTACATCGGAGCCGGTCTGCTCCTCGATGCGGCGGAACTTGTCCTTAATGGCATTGGTGACGTGGGGAATCACCTGCACGGTACCGCCCAGAAAGTCGCCGCGACGCTCGCGGGCGATTAGGCTTTTGTAGATGGCACCGGTCGTAAAGTTGGAATCGCGGGTCAGGTTCTCATCAATAAAGCGCTCGTAATGACCCAGGTCCAGGTCGGACTCGTAACCATCCTCGGTAACGAAGACCTCACCATGCTGGAAGGGGCTCATGGTACCGGGGTCGACGTTCAGATACGGGTCGGCTTTCTGCATCGTTACTTTGTAGCCACGCGACTTGAGCAGACGGCCCAGCGAGGCCGCGGTGATACCCTTGCCCAGGGACGAAACCACGCCACCGGTTACGAACACATGCTTGGTCATATTGAGTTACCTGCGCTTCCCGTAGAAGTTGTTTATCCACATCTTACGGGTCTTCATTGTAATACTCGCGCCGCGGACCGTTCGCAATTTTTCTCGCATGCGATTGCATTTCTCAATCTTGAAACAAAACGCCGCCCAGTTTCCCAGGCGGCGTCGCTATGGCAAGGGTTACATGCTGCTATCGATCAGCAGCCTCATCCTCAAGCATTTCTTGAACGAGCATGCCGGTACGGACGCCCTCAAGATACCACTCGCCACGTTCGGTGAGGCAAATGCCATTTGCAAGCTGACCGCCGTCGTCGCTATAACGCGAGACGACATCAATCATGCCTTCGGAATCCAAGCGATCGATTGCGGCGCGGGCACGATACGGCGAAACCCCCACGCGCTCGGCAAGCGTTTTGCGCGAGAAACCATACGGCCCGCCATTGTCTTCGGTTTGCTGGTCGATCTCCATCAACACCAGCACCTCGACACGCTTCATATCGTTGACACTCGCACGACCCTTGCCCGCCATAGCAGCCTCCTCAAACCGAGCACGAGCATCTAACGCGCCGTGCGCGACCGACACACCTCACGATGGCAGGTAATATCCATCATGCGGCATCCCGCTAAGGATGAAACAGTTACGGTTATTGTATACCGCTCAAATTGTTTCTAGGCAGGTAAACAGCTATTTTTCGCCGAAATAGGCGCTTTATTGATCAAAAAGCCGTACCGGGCGCTAACCCGATACGGCCAAAATGCAATGCAATTACCGCGGTGCTTCAAACTTAGCGATGGAAGAAACCGCGGCGCTCAAACTTGGGCTCGCAGCACACGTTGATACCCAGTTTGCGCAGTACCGTCTCGTCCGTCGGCGAGATAATCACGCTAAAGAAGGCATCGCAACCGCGCAGCTGCTCCAGGCCCGAAAGGACGCGAGCGGCCGTCTCACTCGTGGCCGAGGTGATCGACAGCGCCATAAGCGTCTCGTCGGTGTGGAGGCGCGGGTTTTTGCTGCCCAGGAAATGCGTCTTGAGCTTGCTGATGGGCTCGATCGCTTCATCGCTAATGACCTCGAGCTCAAGGTCGACGCCCGAGACATGCTTAAGTGCATTCATGATGAGCGAGCTCGCGGCGCCCAGGCGCGTGGAAGTCTTGCCGGTCACCACGGAGCCATCGGGCATGACCATGGCACCCACGGGACCACCCGTCAGCTGCTCCCTGGTGAGGGCTGCCGAGCGCGCCGGTGAGTAGTTCTTATCGATGCCGGCTTTCTTCATAATAATCTTGAGACGGTCGACTTGCTCATCGCCCACGCCGGTACGGCGCACATTTTCGACCGCGGTAAAGTAGCGGCGGACGATCTCCATCTTGGAAGCGTCGCGGCAGGCATCGTCATCGGTGATGGCAAAGCCGACCATATTGACGCCCATGTCCGTAGGGCTCTGGTAGGGGCTCTTGCCCAGGATCTTTTCCATCAGGGCACGGACTACCGGGAAGGCCTCGACGTCGCGGTTGTAGTTGACCGTGGTCTTGTTGTAGGCCTCAAGGTGGAACGAATCGATGATATTGGCGTCGTCGAGGTCAGCCGTGGCGGCCTCGTAGGCAATATTGACCGGATGCGTCAGAGGAAGATTCCAGACAGGGAAGGTCTCGAACTTGGCATAGCCGGCGGCCGTGCCATGCTTGTGCTCGTGATAGAGCTGAGACAGGCAGGTGGCAAGCTTGCCCGAGCCAGGACCGGGGGCAGTGACCACGACGAGCGGTCGGGTGGTCTCGACAAACTCGTTCTTGCCGTAGCCATCGTCGGACACGATCAGATCGACATCGTGCGGATACCCCTCGATGGGATAGTGCAGCTTGGCGGGAATGCCAAGTGCATTCAGACGATTGCGGAAGACGTCGGCAGCAGGCTGACCAGCGTACTGGGTGATGACCACGGCCGCGACAGCAAAACCGTTGCCGCGGAACAGGTCGACCAGGCGCAAGACGTCCTCGTCATAGGTAATGCCCAGGTCGCCACGGGCCTTGTTCTTCTCGATATGGTTTGCATTGATTGCGATGATGACCTCAACATCATCGGCAATGCTCTTGAGCATGCGGAACTTGCTGTCCGGCTCAAAGCCCGGTAGCACGCGGCTGGCATGATAGTCGTCGAACAGCTTGCCGCCAAACTCCAAATACAGTTTGCCGCCAAACTGCGAAATGCGCTCCTTAATGTGAGCAGCCTGCAGCTCGATATACTTCGCGTTGTCGAAACCCTGGCGCATATATGGCTCCCGTCCCGTTTCCATTTAATGTTCTAGGCGATTATAACGGAGCCCGCCCTCCCCGATACCCAGACCATCAACAGGCACCAACCAAACACGCCATCGATAATTTGCGGTGGAATAGTTCCTGTTTAACCCCTCAAGACGGCCAAACAGGAACTATTCCACCGCAACTTCCCCTTTTTGGCGCAAACTAACCTGACCCCTTTGCATCAATAATGGCAGCGCCGCAGGTTGAGCATAAGTCAGCGAGCGACGTCCAGGACGTACAAGTTGGCATGAAAAAGGCAAGGCATAGACCTTTTGGTCATGCCTTGCCTTTTGAATGACAAATTGTCGTCCTGGGCGGCGCGCAGCGTCGACTGGTTGCGCGGTTCGTAGAACCGCGCAACATGAGAGCGCCCCCTCCCGCGCACGGAACGGGAGGGGGCTAAAGGTAGGAGTCTACCGGTGGGTTGACCCCACCGGACAGACGATGACCAGATGATCCTTTACAGGATCGTCAAGGTTTCCGTGGGGTACCCGTTGGGTACTTAGATCAACACGCAAGCGACGGTCAGGATGATGGCGCAGACGACGGAGAGCGCGACGATGAGCTTAAGGGCAAACTTGAGCCAGGTCGTCCACTCGATCTTGGCCAGGGCGAGACCGCCCATGATGGCGCCGGAGGTCGGGGTGAACAGGTTCACGACACCGATGGCGGCGGAGAAGATCATGACCATGACCTCAGGCGAGAAGCCAAGCTTAACAGCCAGCGGTCCCATGATGGGCATGGAGACGGTGGCCATACCGGAGGTCGAGGGGATCAGGAAGGACAGGCCGAAGTAGACCAGGAAGCTCATGGGAGCGAAGATCACGCCGGACAGGCCAGCCAGGGCATTGGCGGCAGCGTCGAGGACGAAGACGTCGAGGCCGGTGTTAGCCATGAGGACGGAGATACCACGGGCGAGGGCGATGACGAGAACAACGGACATCATGTCGGCAGCGCCGGTGATGAAGGTGTTAACGATCTGCTTCTCGGACAGGCCACCGATGATACCGATCAGGACGGCCATGAGGAAGAACCAGGTGGAAGCCTCGTCGAAGTACCACTGGCCAATGGGCAGGCCGGTGATCAGGGCAGACCAGCCCTGGACGACGGCATTACCGTCGGCGTCGTAGACAGCGCCAGCGTCGAAGAAGTTGGCGACGCCCTCGTTGAGGTCGGCCAGCGGAATGAAGCCGACGATCATGACGACGAAGGTGAAGGCGAAGGCGATCAGAACACCCTTCTGACGACCGGTGAGCTTGACCTCCTTGTGGACCTCGGAAGCAGCCTTGCCGTGAGCCTCTTCGGCGTCCTTGAGCTCCTGCATCGACAGGATGGTGGAACCCTTGTCAGCCTTGACCTTCTTGGCATAGTTCATCACGAAGACAATGGACATAGCGGTAGTGACAATCCACAGGACGGCACCAAGGCCGATGATGATGGACTGGTTGACCTCAATGCCAACGCCGGTCAGAGCGTCGACGGCAGCGCCGACGGCGAACGGGTTAACCGTGGAGCCCAGGCAGCCGCAGCCAGCACCGAGCAGGACGGTAGCGGCGCCGACCATGGGGTCGAAGCCAGCGGCCATCATGGTAGCGGCGAGCAGGGCGTAGAAGGGAACGGTCTCCTCGCACATACCATAGGTGGTACCACCGAGGGAGAAGATGAGCATCAGCACGGGAATGAGCATAATCTCGTTACCCTTAAGCTTCTGCACCAGGACGGCGATACCGTTGTCCAGAGCGCCGGTCTCGGTCATCATGCCGAGGAAGCCGCCCAGGATCATAACGAAGAGGCAGACGGGCAGAGCGTCAGCGAAGCCCTTAATCGGGGCGGTGCAGAAATCGCTCAGACGGGCGGCAGTAACCGCGCCGCCGGACGTGCCGGAGACGATAACGGTAATCACTGCAACAATTGCCAGCAGAGCTAGAAGAATGGTGAACGATGAAGGCATACCGCGCTTTTTCTTAGCGGTCTCAGTCATGGTTCTCATCCCCCCTTCATAAATCATTTAACTTTCTCGCGCGAAGCGGATCTTCCGTGCCGTGCCCACCGCCCGACGCGAGATATTTACCAGACAAAGCCGCTCGGGGTGTGCAGCAATACACCCCGAGCGAGATGCTAGATGCTCTTACTTGAGCGTGGCGTACATGACAGCCTTGATGGTGTGCATGCGGTTCTCGGCCTCGTCGAAGACCTTGGAAGCGGGGCTCTCGAAGACCTCGTCGGTGACCTCCTGCTCGGTGATGCCGAACTGCTCGCACTTCTCGGCGCCAATCGTGGTGTTGGTGTCGTGGAAGCTAGGCAGGCAGTGCAGGAAGATGGCACCTGGGTTGGCCATAGCCATGACCTCGGAGGTAACGCGATACGGGGTGAGCTGAGCGATGCGCTCGGCCCAGACCTCGTCGGGCTCGCCCATGGAGACCCACACATCGGTGTAGATAACGTCGGCACCGGTGACGCCGTCCTTGACGTCAGTGGTCAGCTTGATGGTGCAGCCGTTAGCCTCGGCGATGGGCTTGCAGGCCTCGATGACGTCGTCAGCGGGCATGCACTCCTCGGGGCCGCAGGCCACGAAGTTCATGCCGAGCTTGGAGCAGACAACCATGAGGGAGCGAGCGACATTGTTCTTGCAGTCGCCCATGAAGACGAGGGTCTTGCCCTTGATGTCGTAGTTGAAGTTCTCCTGGACGGTCAGGATGTCGGCGAGCATCTGGGTGGGGTGCCACTCGGTGGTCAGGCCGTTCCACACGGGCACGCCGGACTTGGCAGCGAGCTCCTCGACGTCGTCCTGTGCAAAGCCACGGAACTCGATGCCGTCATACATGCGGCCGAGAACGCGGGCGGTGTCCTCGATGGACTCCTTCTTGCCCATCTGCGACGAACCGGGATCGAGGTAGGTGACGCCCATGCCCAGATCCATGCCGCCGACCTCGAAGGCGCAGCGGGTACGAGTGGAGGTCTTCTGGAAGAGCAGGACGATGTTCTTGCCCTCGAGATAGCGGTGCGGAACGCCAGCGCGCTTCATGTCCTTGAAGTTCTTGGAAAGCTTGAGCAAGTACTCGATCTCCTCGGTGGAGAGGTCGAGGAGCTTGAGGAAGCTACGGCCGGAGAGGTTAACACCCATGGTTCGTATCCTTTCGAAAAAATGAATTACGTAAGTATTAGTGTTGCCCGTTTGACGGGCGAAACCGGTGCGGTTGTAGGGGGACCGCACCGGAAACGGAAAGACTTAGAGGTCCTCGCGCCAGAAGGGCATGCTCATGCAGCGCGGGCCGCCGCGGCCGCGGGAGAGCTCGGCGGAGGGCACGACGAGAAGGTCCAGGCCCTCCTTGTACAGCACGTCGTTG
>CABUVB010000105.1 GCA_902494815.1 uncultured Collinsella sp.
AAATAGGCATGAACAACAGCCTCCGCGGTCGCGACTACATCAACATCCATGATCTCTCCTCCGAGGATTTCCGCTATCTCATCGATCTTGCCTGGAACCTTAAGGCTCAGAAGAAGTCTGGTGTCGACCAGCGCTACTTCCCCGGCAAAAACGTCCTCGCCAACTTTGAGTGGGGCTCGACCCGTACTCGTTGCGCATTCGAGACCTCCTGCAATGATTTGGGCATGGGCTTCACTTATCTGACCAACTCCCACATGGGTGACTGCGAGACCGTCAAGGATGCCATGCGCGTCTTTAACGGCATGTACGATCTCATCGTCTACCGCGCACAGAAGGACGAGCAGTTCCTCTATGACGTCGCCGACCTGGTTGACATCCCGGTCATCAATGCCCTTACTCTCGGCGATCACCCGACTCAGATGCTCGCTGACGCTCTTACGATGGAAGAGCAATGGGGCGGTCTGCGTACGAGCCGCGGCAAGAAGATGGCTTTCGTTGGCAACTGCGCCGGCGCCCCAGTGTGGTATGGCCGTCTGTGCGCTATGCTCGACATGGACTTCCTCGCCATCGGCCCCGACGACCTCCGTCATCAGATGTGCAAGGAAATGATCGAAGAGGTGGAGGCCTGCTACGCCAAGTACGCTCCCAATAGGACCTTTACCATCACCTCTGACCTCGATGCCTTGGATGGCGTTGACGTTATCGTTACCGAGGAGTGGCGCTACATCAACCCCGAGTGCGGCGAAGAGGTTCTGGATCCCGACGACTACAACTCCTGGTTGGGCGATGCCGAGTCTCTGTACCCCTATCGCGTCACCAGCGAGCTGTGCAAGCGCACCAACAATCCCGACATCTTCTGCATGCATGAGCTTCCCTCTGTCCACAACGCGGATCACCGTGTTGGCAAGATGCTCCTCGACCAGTGCAAGAACGACCTTCATCGCGAGATCATCACCGAGGGTTTCGAGATTGCCGACGAGTGCTTTGAGGCCAACGCTTCGGTCATCTTCCGTGAGGCAGAGAACCGTCAGCACACCATCAAGGCCGTTATGTGTGCCCTTCTGGGTCTCTAGGAGCTGCGTCAATGGAAAATGCAAAGTTAAAGAGCAGCAAGGTTTACGCATGGGTTCTCGTAATCGCGCTCGGCCTTCTGTCTGCCGGCACGACCGGATCCTATAGCGTCATCGCGGGCTCCTTCGTCGCACCCGTGTGCGAGGAGTTCGGGTTTGACTATTCCATCTTCTCGTATTACTTCACCGCAACGCTCATTGGTCTTGCGGCAGCTCTTCCGTTTGTCGGAAAACTCATTCCCAAGGTCGTTGGCAAGGTTTGGCTCCCCGTCGTCGAGCTTATTTTGCTCGCTGCCGGCGCAGGCATGGCCTTCTACACCGAAGTCTGGATGTTCATCGCCGCTGGCGCCCTGATTGGCGTTTGCTTCGCCTTCACCACCGGCGTCGCCATGTCCGACGTTATTGACCAGTGGTTCAAAAAATCTGGTGGCCTGGCAATTGGTCTCGCTTGGGCAGTGAACTCGATTTACATGCTCATCATGAGTCCCGTCATCACCTCTGTCATCGAGGCCGCTGGCTGGAGAACTGGTTATCTGGTGCTCGCCGGTGTTTCCGCAGTGCTCATTCTCCCAGCTTCCATTCTGATCATCCGCTACAAGCCTCAGGACAAGGGCATGCTGCCCTATGGCTACGTCGAGGGCGAGACGGTCACCGAGACCGAGGAGACGACCGAGGATAGCACGCGTGGCGTTAGCTATGCGCGCGCCATTAAGTCGCCTGCCTTCTTCTTCTGCATCGGCTTCCTCTGTCTCGTTCAGCTCACTTGCTGCATGAACCAGCTCTTCCCGACGTATGCTTCCGAGGTTGGTTTTAGCCCCATGGTGGGCGGCTTCATGGTATCCGCTGCATCGCTCTTCGATCTGTTCCTCAATCCGATCGTCGGCACCACTTGCGATAGGTTCGGCAGCACGAAGGCCATTCTGGGCTGGCTCGCTGTCTCCATCCTCTCCTTTGTCATGCTCATGATGAGCAGCGGCAACTCGACGCTCAGCATCCTCGCAGCAGGCGTGAACGACGTAATGTACGTCATCGCTGGCACTGCCTTGACCGTTTTGGTTATGGATGTCTTTGGCTCCCGCGATTTCGGTCGCATCTTCGCGCTGATCTGCTCCGTGGGCTATATCGTCGGCGCCTTTGGCATGCCCGTTATGATGAAGGTCTATGAGCTTGTCGGCTCCTTCCAGGGCGTCTTCATCTTCTGCATCGCATGCAACGTTATTATCGGCCTGTTCTTGCTGCTGGCAAAAAAGACTGGTAAGAACCTCTCCTGGGACGAATAGTTCGATTCGTCTTAGACATACGCTGTAGGGCTTAACCTGCAGCCGCTTTGGGGCATCGACTAACATCGGTGCCCTTTTTCATCGAATGTGACAAAGGAGCAGCCACTTTGTCACATTGAGTGGCATGTAAATCGAGGTCTAATACGTTTCCGAGAAGTGAACGGCCATACTTGGGCCTCCGAAGCATCGACATTTTTAGACGTCAAACCCGCAGGATTTGGCTGGCAAAACCGCAGGAAATTGCATCTCGAAAGTGCAGATGCTTCGGGGCCCGTTTTCACTCGTTCACTTCTCGGGAAAAGTATTAGACCTCGTTGTATGGGGTGCGGCTGGAGGGTGGTCATCGTTCAGTAGCTACCTCTTCCTTGTGAATCGCCTGAAGCGCAAGGCATAATGCATGTGACAAAGGGACGGCCCCTTTGCCTCATTGATTTGAGAGTAGATGTTGATGATTCTATCGTTGGCCCCTATGGAGGGGATTACCGGGCATGTGTTCCGTCGCGTGCATGCGGAGTGCTTCGGTGCGCTCGATTGCTATTACACGCCGTTTTTGCCGCCGCCGCGGGTGGGAAATCGCTTTGGCGGCAAGGCGTTTAAGGAGATCGATCCTGCCAATAACCAGGGGCTCAACGTAGTGCCTCAGCTGATGTCCAAGAACGCGGACGAGTTTGTGTGGGCGGCACAGGTGCTCGCCGACATGGGCTACCGCGAGGTCAATCTCAACTTGGGTTGCCCTTCGGGAACGGTTGTCGCCAAGGGCAAGGGCTCGGGTTTCTTGCGCAATCTCGACGAGCTCGAGGCGTTCTTAAGCGATGTGTGCGAGCGGTCGCCGTTGCCGGTATCGGTAAAGACCAGGCTGGGGTTGGAACGCGATGACGAGTATGAACGTGTGCTCGATCTGTATTGCCGCATGCCGTTGGCAGAGCTGATTGTGCACCCGCGCGTACAGAAGGACCGTTATACGGGCTCGCCGCGCAAGGAGTTTTACGGCGAGACGCTGGAGCGTGCGCCGTTTCCGGTGGCCTATAACGGCGACATTTTCGATCTTGAGGATATGGACGCGCTGGCGGAGGCCTATCCCGACACGCGCCATGTAATGCTAGGGCGTGGCCTGCTCGCGAACCCCGCGCTGGCTCGCATGGTTAAGGGAGGTCCTGCTGCCACGGCAGCCGAACTGCAGCGTTTCCACGACACGCTGTTTGCGGTCTATGCAGAAGAGATTGGCGGCAACGCGGTCTTTCGCATGAAGGAGTGGTGGTTCTACGCCAAGTGCGCCTTCGCCGACCCCGCTACCGTTCACAAGCTCGTACGTAAGACCAAAAAGGTCGACGAATACCGCGCCGCCGTCGAGTGGGTCTTTCGCGAGCAGCCACTCGCACCCATAGCTCGCTTCCGCGGCTAGTTAGACATCGGGGACGTTCTTTAACGACTAGTCATTTAAGAACGTCCCCAATGACTATGTTGCAAAAGCTGTACGTCAGCATCCAAAGATGTCGAAAAATGTCGACTTTGGATGCTGGCGTACATGTTTGGGTGTGGTGGGTAACTAGGCAATCATTGCATCAAGCGTGATGAGCTCCCTGAGTCGCTCCGTGCGTGTTTGCCCATGGCGCTTTGCTTTTGCATCAAAGGCTTCAAGGACCGATTCACCCACACGTGCGGATAAAACAACGCTTGGCTCGTCAGAAATCGGCGGTCTTCCCAGCTTGATGGTGCGACCCTTCGGCCACTCATCTTTTTCGTATGCCTCCGCGGCCTTTTCCAACTCTCCGGGGGCAAATCCGATCATCTTTTCGAGTTGCTTAGCGTCCATAGCGCCTCCTATCGATTGGCATAATGTCGAGCGCTGGTTGTCGGAATCTCTTTTTGTATACAGTTTTGTAGACAAAAGTACAAGCAGCTTATCAAGCTAATTAGCTTGTTTTGACTATTTTTTTCGATAGAAAATGAGCGTCGATGGCTTCGATATTTCTTCATTTTTCAGTTTGGAACATGAGCGCTCATTGAACTTGCAGAGGGGGGCACTTTAACAAACTATCGAGATTCTGGCCAGGAGCTTTCACTGGTCTTCGGTGGTGAGACCAGCTTAATTCGCGACACAGTGTGTCGCGAATGGGAGTAGTCGTTAGGTGTCCTTCAATGGCTACTCATATAAGAACGTCCAAGTGCCGGATTTTGTCATTTAGTGTCGTTCTCAGCGACTATTCTGGAGGGTCGTGGTCAAAAAAGGGCAAATATGAGTACTGTTGCCATTATGGTTGCATTTACTTTGCTATAAATAGTAGCTCCTGATGAGATTTGTTCCCATTAGGAGCTACTTTTATTGAACGTATGAGGAGAAATAACGTCGTCTGCGGACGAGTGGAACGTTGAATAGTTCCTGAAGTGATCAAAATCGCTGCTACTAAACAGGTAGCAGTACTCATATTTGCCTTTTTTTGACCACAGTCCTCTCGGAAACCTTTCCAGAGGCGTCAAACAGCCATAATCCAAAGGTCGCCTCAAACAAATAGCCGGCTAAGAGCGTCCATGACTACCCAAAAGCTGTACACCAGCATCCAAAAATGTCGAAAAATGCCGACTTTGGATGCTGGTGTACATGTTTAGGCCGTATGGGGTGGGGCCTTGGACGGACGGGATGCGCGTACTAGAGCAGGTTCTTCTGTACCCATGCGATGATGTCGCTCGACTCGTAGAGCGGCTTTCCGTCGATGAACAGGCAGGGAACCTGGCGCTTTCCGCCGACGGCGATGAGTGTCTGTTCGGCATCGGAGTCGGTTGAGATGTTGCGCTCGGGAATGGTCACGCCGTTATCGGCCAGAAAGCGCTTGACCTTTATGCAATACGGGCAGCCGGTCATAACGTAGAGCACGAGCTCGTGATCAGTAGTCATAGGTCTCCAATCGGTTGCGGTTTTGATTGAAATACCCAAAGCCGCCGCGGTCTATGCGCACGTCAACGACGACTCGATGGCCTGGACCAGAAACGCCGTGGCTCCGGTGCCGCAGGGCTTGTCGTAGTAGTCAACAAAGCGCTGGTCGGCAAGATAGCCGTGGGCGAGGCCCAGGTACGCCTCGTCTTGGGGCTCGCATCCCCAGTTGAGAGCAATCCATCGACGGTGCATTGTAACCAGTTTTTGGGCTTCGTTGCTCTCTGGGTCGCCATCGCCCATGGCAATCGAGAGCTGGCCCAAAATGGCGCGTTCAAGTTCCTTCATGTCGTTCCATGTCTGAGGATCCATATCCAGTAACGTTTCGTTTGCTGCATCGATAGCCTCATTGCCATAGCGAGCTCGAGCCTCGGCGCCGTAGCATTCCTCGTTTTCCTGCACGGTGCGCCAGCGCTCCAGTTGCGGCAGGACGGCGCCCATGAGCGAGACGGCTTCGTCGAGCGACATGCCGGTGTTTTGCGCCAGGCGCGGGGCACAGTCCTCGATCATCGCCTCCATGGTGGTGGCGTAGGTGTACTTGCCGTGGTCGTAGCACCACTTGCAGTAATGGTCGGTCGTGGCGCCCGTGGCATCGGTGCCGCAGTCGTCGGGCGTGAGTATCATGCCGCAGCTCTGACAATAGTGCTCGGGCATTTCGAGCAGGTGAGACAGGGGCTCGCCGGTTACGGCGGCAATGAGCTTCATCATGTCGATGCCCGGTGTGACCTCGCCGCGCTCCCAACGGCTGATGGCCTGGCGTGTGACGAAGAGCTTGGCGGCGAGCTGCTCTTGGGTAAGGTGATGGGCGCGGCGGACAGCGATGAGCTTTTCTGCAAAGGCCATAGCGGCTCCTTTCTGTTGGTTGATGGCTTAAGCATACGCGGCAGCAGGTGCCCTTCCAAGCAACCGTTGGTTGCACGACGGGGGACCGCGGCGAAGAATTGCGCGTAACGCCCCATGCCCCCATGCCGTACAATGACCGGCATGGAACCTATTGCACACATACATACCGACCTGCCGCAGAAGTTCGGCATTCCGCGCAACAGCTTTTTGGCGCCCCATCTGCAGGGACGCATCGTTTTTGAGCCGGAATTTGCCTCCAATGCAGCGGTTGAGGGTCTGGACTCCTTCTCTCACCTGTGGCTGCTGTGGCGCTTCGAAAACGGAACGCCCGGCGGCACGGCTAAGGATATTGCCGTCGACGCTAAAACGCAGGACAGGTCCGGCACCAACGTCAAGTGGTCGAAAACCGTGCGCCCGCCGCGTCTGGGTGGAGCCGAGCGCGTGGGCGTGCTTGCCACGCGCAGTCCGTTTCGCCCTAATCCCATCGGTCTCACCTGCGTTAAGCTCGACCGCGTGGAGCTTACCGACGACGGCCCCATCAT